>NZ_JBHYJC010000001.1:0-117902 GCF_042749045.1 Streptomyces sp. NPDC059008
CGGTTCTCGTGGGCTCGGATATTTTTATAAGAGACAGATTTCAGCCGGCGTCGCGGCCGCCCCTCCGGATCTTTTCCTCCCCCCGATGTGGGGGTTGCGGCCGGCCGCAACCCCCTGTTATCGGCGGGAATTTGCCGGGCGGATCAGGCGGACATGGCCTCGTGGCCGGTGTGTTCGGCCGGCGGGACGATGCCGTACGCCAGGAGTGCCGCCTCCACCCGGCCGTTCACCCCGCACTTCAGATAGATCGAGCGGATGTATTCCTTGACGGTGTTCGGCCGCAGCGAAAGCCGGTGCGCGATCTGCATATTGGTGAGGCCGCGGGCGAGGAAGAAGAGCACGGATCGCTCGCGCTCGGTGAGTTCCGCCAGCCGCGGATGGGCCGTGGGGGAAGGGGCCGGCCGGCGCCGACCGGGGGCCGGCCGGGTGGCCGGGAAGACCACGGCCGCCCCCTCGCCGAGCAGGTGCACCGCCCGTCGCAGATGCTCCGGGGGGACATCGCGGGGAATGACGCCGGACACCCCGGGGCTCAGCGCCGCATCCACGTGCGCCGGGCACGGGGCATCCCGCAGCACCGCGACGGCGGGCGGCTCGGGCAGGAGCGAGAACTCCTCGACCAAATAGCCGGAGTCGGGAAAGTCCGCACCGAGAAGAGTGACGTCGGGCCGCTCGCTCCAGGCGAATTCCAGTGCCTCGTCCGGCGTTAACGAGGCGTGGACGCCGAATCCCGCACCGTGGTCCAAAGAGCTGATGAGACCGGCTCGCAGCAATGGATTTCGCTCCAGTATGTGCACCCGAATCACAGATCTCCCCCGCAATCATTCCCGGTCACTGCGCTTCAACGGGCCGTATGTGGGCCGCATATGGGTCGTACATCGAGGGAATTTCGCCAGCTCTCCCCTTAATGGACCCTACCAGGGGTGATCAAGAAAATAGGAACAAATCACCATTTTCCCGGCTCGGGGTGGGGTGGTCGCGGGGAGCGGGGAGCGGGAAGTGGGGATCGGTGGGGGGGCGGGGCCGGGCGTACGTACTGCCGGGACCGGCGGGGCGCGAAGGCGGCCCGGGCGCGGTCGATGTGGCCTGGGCGCGGCCAAAGACGGCCCGGAGGATCAACCGGGGCCTGGGCGCGGTCAACTGACATTTGTCATCTATAGCGATGACACCGTTCACCGGCCGGCCCGTCGATCGCACGGGAGCCTTGAGGCATGAGAACCGGGGAATTCGGCGGAACCGAGACCGTGATCGAGGTCGGCGGGCTGCGGCGGCGCTACGGGCCGTCGGGCAGGAGCCGCGGCGGCGGGCGTGGGGGGAGCAATGGGCCTGGACCGCGCGGGGGGCGGCCCAGGTCCGTTGCGGCGGGGGACAGCGCGCGCGGCGCGGCCGGGCAGGGGTACGAAGCCGTGCGGGGGGTCGACTTCTCGGTCGCCCGCGGGGAGTTGTTCGCGCTGCTGGGGACCAACGGGGCGGGCAAGACCTCCACCGTCGAGCTGTTGGAGGGCCTGGCCCCGCCGAGCGGCGGGCAGGTGCGGGTGCTGGGTCACGACCCGTACAAGGAGCGGGACAAGGTACGCCCGCGGATCGGGGTGATGCTCCAAGAGGGCGGCTTTCCCTCGGAGTTGACGCCCACCGAAACCCTGCGGATGTGGGCCGGCTGCACCAGCGGCGCACGGCCGGTGGACGAGGCGCTGGCGATCGTCGGGCTGACCCCGCGCAAGGACGTACGGGTCAAGCAGCTCTCCGGCGGCGAGCGGCGCCGGCTGGATCTGGCGCTGGCGCTGCTGGGGCGGCCCGAGGTGCTGTTCCTCGACGAGCCGACGACCGGGCTGGACGCCGAAGCGCGGCACGAGACCTGGGAGTTGGTGCGCTCGCTGTGCGATGTCGGCACGACGGTGCTGCTGACCACGCACTACCTCGAAGAGGCCGAGGAGCTGGCGGACCGGCTGGCGATCATGCACGCCGGGCGGATAGCCGCGACCGGGCGGGTCAGCGAGGTGGTGGCCGCGCAGCCGTCCCGGATCTCCTTCGAGCTGCCGGCCGGGTTCCTGGTGGGCGATCTCCCGCCGCTGGCGGAGCTGGGGGTCACCGGGCAGGAGCAGAAGGGGCGCACGGTGCGGCTGCAGACCGCCGAACTGCAGCGGGCCGCTACCGGACTGCTGGTCTGGGCCCGGGACAAGGGCGTCGAACTGCACGGGCTGGATGTGCGGGCGGCGTCGCTGGAAGAGGCGTATCTACAGATATCGCGCGGCATCGACGAAGGCGTCGACAGCGGTTTCGGAGACGGGATGGAGAAGGGGGCGGAGAGCAAGTGAGTGCTGTCGGCGGTGAGACGGGGGCTCGTGCGGGGGCGGCGGTGAGCGGCGCGACGAGCGCGGCGGGGCGACTGATCGCGCTGGGACGGGCGGAGCTGACGCTGCTGGGGCGCAGCAAGCTCATGATCTATTCGGGGGTGTTCGCTCCCCTGCTGATCACCTACGGCATGAAGGCGTACTTCAGCGAGCAGTTGGATCCGCAGAAGACCGGGCTGTCCATCGGTGCGCTGATGCTGCCCGCGGCGCTCGGCATGGCCCTGCTCATGGCCGTCTACAACAACCTCGTCGGCGTGTATGTGACCCGGCGTGAGGATCTGGTGCTCAAGCGGCTGCGGACCGGTGAGCTGGCCGACTGGGAGATACTCGCCGGCGGAGCGCTGCCCGCCGTGCTGATCACGCTGGCGCAGTGCGTGCTCTATGTGGTCGGCGGCAGCCTGGCGCTGGGAGTGGGGATGCCCGAGGCTCCGCATCTGGTCGTGCTGGGCATCGTGATCGGTGTGGTCGTGATGGCCGGACTGGCCGCCCTCACCGCGGGCGTCACCAAGTCCGCGGAGGCCGCGCAGCTGACGCCGACGCCGCTGTTCATGGTGTCGCTGGTGGGGTCGGGGGTGTTCTTCCCGCTGGCGATGCTGCCGGACCGCCTGGCCCAGGTGCTCGAACTGCTGCCGCTGTCCCCCGTGATGGGGTTGCTGCAAGCCGGATGGACCGGTGGAGCCGATCCGGGTGAGACGGTGAAGCTGCTGGTCATCGGGTTGGTGTGGAGCGGAATCGCGGTGTTTGCTGGACAGCGGTGGTTCCGCTGGGAGCCACGGCGGTAGAGATGGACGAGGGCGAGGGCGGGGATCGCGTGATCGGGCGGGTGCGGCGGAAGTGGCGGGGGCGTAGCACCCTGGTCTGGATCGACACCTACTCGCGATGGATGCTCCAGGGGCAGCCATGGCTGAGCCTGGGTTTCACCTCGCTGATGCTGGTGGTCCCGGATCACCTCACCGCCGCACAGCTCGCCGTCGTCCGCACGATCATCGCGCTGTCCGCCCTGCAGGCCGTCGTGTTCGTGCCGCTGGGGCGCCGGGCCCTGGACCGGTATCTGGGGAAGGGGCCCGCGCCATGGGGCCTGCTTGCCGTCTCGGTGGTGCTGACCGTCGCGGTGTTCGGCACGCTGCTCGCGCTCAGCCTGCTCGTCGGCCGGCCCGACACCACCGACGCCAGCACCCTGGGCATGCTGGTGGGCGGGACGATGGTGACTGCTCTGATACCGAGCTGCGCCGCACTGAGCATGCTGATCCGCAAGCGGGTCTTCCTGGGGGGATTCGGCGCGCTCGCCGCTGCGCTGCTGGTCGTGGGCGGCGCACTCACCGGCGGCTGGTCGACCTGGGGGACCGCAGCGGCCCTGGTGGTCACCGTAGGGCTGATGTCCTGCTCCACCGGGCGGTCCGTCGGCTGGTTCCTCGCCGTGATGTGGAAGCTGGAGGCCGCCCGCGGTGTGCAGGCCCGCCTCGCCGTCGCCGAGGAGCGGTTGCGGTTCGGACGGGACATGCACGACGTGCTGGGGCGGAATCTGGCGGTGATCTCGTTGAAGAGCGAGCTGGCCGTGCAGCTGGCGCGGCGGGGGCGGGCCGAGGCCGTGGACCAGATGGTGGAGGTGCAGCGGATAGCGCAGGAGTCGCAGCGGGAGGTGCGCGAGGTGGTGCGCGGCTATCGGGAGGCCGATCTGCAGGTGGAGCTGGCCGGGGCGCGTTCCGTACTGCAGGCGGCCGGGGTGGGCTGCCAGATCGAGGGCGACGGCGGGACGGGGCTGCCGGCCGACGTGCAGTCGGCGCTGGGCTGGGTCGCGCGGGAGGGCACCACCAATGTGCTGCGGCATGCCCCGGACGCCGGGCGCTGTGTGATCCGGACGCGGGTGAGCGCCGGACAGGCGGTGCTGGTGATGGAGAACGACGGCGTACGGGCCTCCGCTCCCGGGCCGGACACGACTGGCGGGGGCAGCGGGCTGAAGGGCCTGCGGGAACGGCTCTCGCCGCTGGGGGGCACGCTGGAGGCGGAGCGGCGGCCGGACGGCTCGTACCGCCTGACGGCGCAGCTTCCGGTCCCGGCCGCCGGTGTACAGGAAGGCGGGGCGCTATGAGCGGGGCGCCGATCCGGGTGCTGCTGGCCGACGACGAGCATCTGATCCGGGGCGCGCTGGCCGCGCTGCTGTCCCTGGAGGACGATCTGCTGGTGGTGGCCGAGGCGGCTTCCGGGCCCGAGGCGCTGGCGATGGCGAGGGCGCACCGGCCGGACATAGCGGTGCTGGATCTGCAGATGCCGGGGGCGGACGGTGTGTCGGTGGCCACATCTGTGCGGGACGAGCTGCCGGAGTGCCGGTCGATGATCGTGACGAGTCATGGGCGGCCGGGCCATCTGAAGCGGGCGCTGGAAGCCGGGGTGCGGGGGTTCGTGCCGAAGACCGTGTCGGCGCAGCGCCTGGCGGAGATCATCCGTGCCGTCCATGCCGGAAACCGCTATGTGGACCCGGAGTTGGCGGCGGACGCGATCAGCGCCGGGGAGTCGCCGCTGACCGTCCGGGAGGCGGAGGTGCTGGAGTTCGCCGAGGCCGGGGCGCCGGTCACGGAGATCGCGGAGCGGGCGTCGCTGTCGCCGGGGACGGTGCGGAACTACCTCTCGTCGGCGACCGCGAAGCTGGGTGCGGAGAACCGTCACGCGGCGGCGCGCCTCGCTCGCGAGCGAGGTTGGCTATAGTGGACCCCGCACCGCGCGGTGGCGACTGGTTTCAGAAGCCGTGACGCGGAGCATGCGGACGTAGCTCAGTTGGTAGAGCGCAACCTTGCCAAGGTTGAGGTCGCGAGTTCGAGCCTCGTCGTCCGCTCAGGTGAGAAAGGACCCCGGTCGGTGACCGGGGTCCTTTCCGTTATGACCAGCTGAGGCCGGTGAGGCGCTCGTACGCCTCCAGGTACTTGGCGCGGGTGCGCTCGACGACCTCGTCCGGGAGGGCGGGCGGCGGCAGCTCGCCCGTGCGGTCCCAGCCCGTGGCGGGCGCGGTCAGCCAGTCGCGGACGAACTGCTTGTCGAAGGACGGCTGGGCGCGGCCCGGCTCCCACTGGTCAGCGGGCCAGAAGCGCGACGAGTCGGGGGTGAGCACCTCGTCGGCCAGGGTCAGCCGCTCCCCGTCGAAGCCGAACTCGAACTTGGTGTCCGCCAGGATGAGGCCGCGCTCGCGGGCGATGTCACGGGCCCGGCTATAGATGGCGAGGGTGGCCTGCCGCAGCTCGGTCGCGACCTCGGCACCGACCTGACGGGCGACCTCCTCGTAGGAGACGTTCTCGTCGTGGTCGCCGACGGCGGCCTTGGTGGCCGGGGTGAAGATCGGCGCGGGGAGCTCGGAGCCGTCGGAGAGGCCCTCGGGCAGGGCCAGTCCGCAGACCGTACGGGACTGGCGGTATTCGGCGAGGCCGGAGCCGGTGAGGTAGCCGCGGGCCACACACTCGACGGGGACCATCCGCAGCGACTTGCAGACCAGGGTGCGGCCCGCCCAGTCGGCGGGCGCGCCGGCCGGGAGGTCGGTGGAGACGACGTGGTGCGGGGCCAGGTCGGAGAGCTGGTCGAACCACCACAGGGACAGCTGGGTCAGTACGCGGCCCTTGTCGGGGATCTCGCTGGGCAGCACCCAGTCGTAGGCGGAGATGCGGTCGCTGGCGACCATGACCAGATCGCCGGCGGCGTTCTGGTAGAGGTCGCGCACCTTGCCGGTGTGGAGGTGGGTGAGCCCCGGAACCTCCACGGGCTCAGGCTTTTCTACAAAACCGGACACGCTTCCTCCGCGTAGGTTGATCCAGGAGTCGGTCCGATTCTCCCGTATACGGAAAGCCGACGCCCCACGGGGGCCGGAGGGCTTCTGGCGGGTGGACGGCCGGTAGCTCGGGGGCGATGGCCTCTAGGGGGTGGGGGAACAGATCCCGTAGGGGTCGCATGGCCCCCTTGCGAGCCACAACGTGGCGGGGGCGAAGGGGATTCCCGGGTGGCGGGCGGGGCCGGAGGGCGGGCGGACGGCCAAACCCAGGGGCCGACGGGCAACCAGGGCCGGAGGCTGGGGTGGGCAGCATCGGAGGCTGGACGGGCAACCAGGGCCGAAGCCGGGGGTGGGCGACATCGGAGGCTGGACGGGCGACCAGGGCCAGAGGCGAGGGTGGGCGACATCGGAGGCTGGACGGGCAACCAGGGCCGGAGGCTGGAGCGGGCAGCATCGGGGGCTGGGCGGCCGGGCCCGGAGGTTGGAGAAGCGGTCGGCACCAGAGCAGGACCGGAGGAGCCAGGCAGGTCACCGGTACTGGAGGTCGGGGCCAGGGGCCTGACGGGCGGCCAGGGCCGGGAGGGACCGGGAGCTGGAGCCGTAAGCCGGGGCCAGGGCAGGGCGGGCTATCGAGCCTGAATGGCCGGGCAGCGGGGGCCCAGGACCAGAGGGCGGGACCGGAGGACGGGCGGACGGCCAAACCCAGGGGCCGACGGGCGACCAGGGCCAGAGGCGGGGGTGGGCGGCATCGGAGGATGGACGGGCAACCAGGGCCAGAGGCTGGAGCGGGCAGCATCGGGGGCTGGGCGGCATCGGAGGATGGGCGGGCAGCCAGGGCCGGAGACCGGACAGGAACCAGCTGCCGGGCAGGTGGCCAGGACCAGCTGCCGGGCAGGTGGCCAGGACCAGCTGCCGGGCAGGTGGCCAGGACCAGCTGCCGGGCAGGTGGCCAGGGCCGGTGGCCGGGCTGGTGGCCAGGGCCGGTGACCGGGAGGGCGCTTCTGCTGATTGGGGTTAATCGCGTTTGCAGATGCGGTCCAGGAGGTTGGCGGTGGCGCGTTGGATGCGTTGGTCGACGTGGCCGGGGCGGTCCAGGGCGGGGGACCAGGCGAAGGTGCCGGAGGCGAAGACCAGGGCGCCGCTGGGGGCGCGGTAGAGGGACGTCTCCTGATGGCGGGGGGCGCCTTCGCCGTCGCGGTACGGGGAGTGGGCGAGCAGGATGCGGCGGGTGTGCTCGGGGAGGCTGGTGCGCGGGAAGTAGCGGTCGGCCTCGCCGGCGACCATGCCGGGGAGTTCATCGCCTTCGTGGGCGCCGGTGGCCTCCCACAGCCAGTGGTCGGCGTTGCGGACGACCATGGGGACGGGCTCGGGCACCCGGCCGGCGTACTGGATGCCCATCAGGCGCTGCTCGGGGTTGCCGATCTCGCGCCAGAGGGCGGGGCGGCCGGGGCCCTGGCGTTTGCGGCAGTTGAGCAGGGAGTGCGGTCCCGAGGGCGACGGGGAGAGCTCGACCTGCCAGTACATGGTGTTGGCGGAGAGGAAGACCAGTGAGGTGCCGGTGTCGCGGGCCAGCTCGACCGTGCGGCGCATGGGCACCGACCAGTACTCGTCGTGGCCGGGGAAGACCAGGCCGCGGTAGCGGGAGGGGTCGACGCGGCCGGCGTGCAGATCGCGGGCGTCGGCGTAGGCGAGGTCGTAGCCGTAGCGCTCGGCCCAGCGGATGAAGTCGTAGGCGTGGCCGACGTGGAGGGGCAGGCCGGCGCCGGCGTAGGGGCGGTCGAAGGAGACGGTGGTGGCGGCGTCCCGCTCGCCGAGCAGGGCGCCTTTCTCGTCCCAGGCGTGGTAGAGGCTGGCGCCGGTGCGACCGTCCTCCGGGTAGAGGTTGTAGGCCTGCCAGGTGATGTCCGGCAGCAGCAGGAGCAGGTCGGCGGGGTGGTCGTCGCGGACGGTGAAGGGGATGTGGGACCGATAGCCGTCGGCGGTGGTCAGCACCGCGACATAGGCGCCGAGCTGCCAGTACGTGGGGACCTGGAGGCGCCAGGAGAGCCACCAGTGGTGGCAGGAGACCGTGCGGTCGACGGTCAGCGGCGGCGGCTGGACGATGCCGGCCAGCCGGGGGCTGGTGGTGATCTTGGCGGCGCCGGCGCCGCCGTAATGGCCGATGCGGTACACGTCGATGCTGAAGGGCTGTGGAGGGTCGACCGAGACCCGGAAGTCGATCGCTTCACCGGGGGCCACCGCGCCGGTGCCGGCGAAGCCCTTGATCTGGCGGTGGACGTCGTCGGCGCTGCGCGGGCCGTTGTGCTTGCGGGGGGCGGGCAGCCGCAGGTCCCCTTGGGCGACGGCGGGATCGACGTACCAGGGAATGATCTGGCCGGATTCGAAGTAGTTCTCGCTGCCGCGCAGCCAGGGCAGCGGGCCCTGCCCGAACGGGTCCGTGACCGCGTGGGCGAGGGCGCCCGATTCCCATCGCCTGATCTGTTCCGTCGCCACCTTCCGCTCCCCTCCCGCGTCCCCCGTCGGCCTCGCCGATCGGGCCGGTGCTACGTCCGCTGAACGGACCCGGCCACCCCCAGCACATCACATTACGCACTCACTTCGTCACCCTTCGTTGTGAATTTAGATGCCACCGCCCCGAAGCACGAACTGGAATGGAACATTCAGCCGGTGCTCCGGACGCTTGCGGGTGAGGGCTTCGGGCGCGTGTTCGCCGATCGGAGCGGCAGTCGGGGCGCATACGGGCGCGGGCCCCGGCGCACGCTCCGGTCGGTCGCCCGTGTCATACCAGCCGGACCGGCTTCTCGGGGCGTACGCCGACCGTCGTCAGCCAGCCGCGGAGCGGTTCCGCGTCACCGTCGTCGACCAGGCTGAGCACCGGGCGGCCGAGGTCGGCGCGGCGGGCGCCGTCGACCAGCAGCGCCGGGCCGTCGAGCCAGTCGAGGCCGGGGGCGGCGCCGGCGGTGTCGACGGCGGCGCAGCAGACCATGGCCGTGACGTGGTCGGCGAGCAGCTCGCGGCCCGTCCGGGGCGGCTGCAGCGGGAACAGCGGAAGGCCGCCCTCGACCATGCCGTCGCCCCAGGCCACGCCCACCGCGGCGTCCTGCTCACGGCTGCCGCGGGCGGCCTGGCGGGCCGCCTCCTCGCGCTCCTCGCGCTCGACCTCGGCGCCCAGCCGGGCGGCGACGAGATCGCCCGCCCGCTCGTCATGGGCGAGCCGGTCGATGACCCGGGCCAGGGTGGGGCCCGCGGGCGGGGCGGCGGGCTCACCGGCCCGGCGGTCGGCGGGGGCGGGCGCGGGCGCCGGGCTCGTGGGCGGGCCGTCACCGGGGCGGCGGCCGGCGGGCCCGCGGGCCGGGGTGCTGGCGTAGGACAGGGTCGGGGCGGCGGGGGCCGCCTCCGGGGCCGTGGGCGGGGTCGTCGGGAGCGCCGCCGGGAGGTCGTCGAGGACACGGTGGAGGCGGGCGGCCTCCAGGCGCCATTTGCGGTCCACGACCTCTTCCGGGTACTGGTGCCAGCCGACCGGTGACCAGTCGGGTCCCGGCTCGGCCGGGCCGCCGTGGAAGAGGCGGGCGGCCAGCAGGGAGGCGGCGCTGTCGATGGCGCCCGGCTCCTCCAGGAGGTCGCAGGCGGGGCGCTCGCCCAGACGGGAGGCGAAGCCGTCGGCGAGGCGGTCGCGGCGGGAGAGCTCGGTGAGCGCGGAGACCACGCCGGCGTCCAGCCGGGATGGCCAGCGGCCCATCCGCCAGGCGGGCAGCGCGACCCGGGTCAGCAGCCGGTCCCAGCCGGCGTAGGCGAGGCCGACCTGCTCCTGGGCGACGATCCGCAGGCCGTAGTCGACGTTCTGGGCGCGCTCGGAGGCGGCGGCCGCGACGGCCCGCTCCATGATCGTGGCGTGCTCGCGGCAGGCCCGCAGCAGCAGCCGCGCCACCTGGCCGACGAAGCGGAGCGCCGGGCCGCGCAGCGGGCCGCGGGCGCGGGCCGAGACCGCCACCGCGGCGTCCAGCCCGCGGATGAAGCGGCGGGCGGCGGCTATGTCGGGGTGGGCCGACGGGCCGGTGCCGGCGACGACGGGGGCCAGCAGGGCGCGCAGCTCCGCGACCCGCATCCACCACAGGAACGGGGAGCCGATGACCAGGACCGGTGCCTTGGGCGCCCGCCGCGCCTCGGCCGGGGGGCGCTCGCCTCGGTCGGGCGGGCCGTGGGCGCGGTGCGTACGGTCCTCCAGCCAGCTGTCGCAGTCCGGTGTGAGCGCTATCGCGGACGGCGCGGGGACCTCCAGGCGGTCGGCGAGGTCGCGGACGAGGCGGTAGAGGTCGGGGGCCGACTTCTCGGAGATCGGCACGGAGGGACTGAGCGCGGGCCGGGCACGCGCGACGACGGTCGCCACCAGGGCCGCGAGCAGCAGGCTGAGCACCGCGGCGCCGCTGACGATCCAGCGGGCGAGGTCCCAGCCGCCGCCCGCGCCGAGATGGCCGCTCACCCTGCCGGCGAACAGCACCACCGCCGCGGCCGCGGGCAGCAGCGCCACCGCCAGCGCGGCGCCGCGCACCCGCAGCACGGCGAGGGCGCGGGCACGCGCCGCCAGGACGCCTGTTTCCGGACTTGCCACGAGCCTGTACACCCCCTGCTGTCCTGATGGAGCCGGACGGAGAGAACACGGGACGGACGCCTTCGAACACTGCGCTTTGTAGTGGTGCGAGCGAGCTCGCTCATCACCACTGTGGCACTGGCCACTGACATCGCAATGCCGGTGAGCCACTTGCCGGACGCCACCGCGGCAACCGCGCCGTAGCACGGCACGGCATCCGCAGGACGCTTGCGCGGCACCCTAGTTGGGGGTGTGGGCCTCGTCAGCCGGAATCTGGTGTGGTCACTCGATGGAATGGCTTTGGGTAAAGCCGGGAACCCGCGGTGAGGGTGTGGGCGCAGGGACTCGTGCGGGCCGGGGACATCGGTGCCCGCTATGCGCCCGACGCCTGCGCCGCCTCGTCCGCGACCTTGGCGGCGATGTCCGTACGGTGCTGGGAGCCGTCCAGGGAGATCCGGTCCACGGCGCGGTAGGCACGCCGGCGGGCGGTGGTGAGGTCGGCGCCGGTGGCGGTGACCGACAGCACCCGGCCGCCCGCGCTGAGCACCGCGCCGGAATCGCCGCGCCGGGTGCCGGCGTGCAGGACGTAGGCGTCCGGGGCGTCCTGCTCGGCGACCTCGGCCAGCCCCTCGACGGCATCGCCGGTGCGCGGGGTGCCCGGGTAGTTGTGGGAGGCGATGACGACCGTGACGGCCGCGTCGTCGCTCCAGCGCAGCGGCGGGAGCGCGGCCAGCTCGCCGGTGGCGGCGGCCCGCAGCAGTCCGCCGAGCGGGGTCTTGAGGCGGGCCAGGACGACCTGGGTCTCGGGGTCGCCGAAACGGGCGTTGAACTCGATCACCCGCACGCCGCGGGAGGTGATCGCCAGGCCCGCGTAGAGCAGCCCGGAGAAGGGGGTGCCGCGGCGGCGCAGCTCGTCGACCGTGGGCTGCAGGACGCCGGCCATGACCTCGTCGACCAGCTTGGGGTCGGCCCAGGGCAGCGGGCTGTACGCGCCCATGCCGCCGGTGTTGGGGCCCTGGTCCCCGTCGTAGGCGCGCTTGAAGTCCTGGGCGGGCTGCAGCGGGACGACGCACTCGCCGTCGGTGATCGCGAAGAGCGAGACCTCCGGGCCGTCGAGGAACTCCTCGATGACCACCCGGTCGCAGGCCAGCGCATGGGCGCGGGCCGCCTCGACGTCCTCGGTGACCACGACGCCCTTGCCGGCGGCCAGGCCGTCGTCCTTGACGACGTACGGCGCACCGAAGGCGTCCAGGGCCTCGTCGATCTCTTCCGGGGTGGTGCAGACGTAGCTGCGGGCCGTGGGGACGGCCGCGGCGGCCATCACGTCCTTGGCGAAGGCCTTGGAGCCCTCCAGCTGGGCGGCCTGGGCCGAGGGGCCGAAGACCGGGATGCCGCGGTCGCGTACGGCGTCCGCCACGCCCGCCACCAGGGGGGCCTCGGGGCCGACGACGACCAGGTCGGCCTCCAGGCCGGCCGCGAGTTCGGCGACGGCCGCGCCGTCGAGGGCGTCGACCCCGTGCAATTCGGCCACCTCGGCGATGCCGGCGTTGCCGGGAGCGCAGTGCAGCGCGGTGACGTCGGGGTCGAGGGACAGAGAGCGGCACAGGGCGTGTTCGCGGGCGCCGCCGCCGATGACGAGGACCTTCACGGTGGCAGCCTAGACGAACGCACCAGATGGCCGGACGCCGGGCTTGCGCCGATCGCACAAGGGCGGTCCGGCGGCCGGAAACCAACGCGGCCCTTCCGCGGCCGCGGCAACTCTTTCGGGTGAGATCCCCGATGTCCCCATAGCCGACTCCGCACCACTTCTGGGCGGAAATAGCGTGATCTTGGAGCCGACGCCAGCCGTTCGGCGGTAGGAAGGGGCTGTGCGTGACGGTCGTCACGTTATGTCACGCGTGCACCACGTATGTCACGCGCGCCCGCACGTTCTGGCGGGGTGGAGCAGAGAGCGCAGAGAGGGAGTGCACGGGTGAGTCAGCCGGAGATGCAGCCCGAGGGGCCCCCTCGGGAGGGCGGCCGCTCCCCCCGGCGGTACGGGAGGCGGGGCCGCGCCCGGCGGGACCTCGCCGGGCGGGCCTTTCCGCTCGGCGACTGGGGCGAGCCGGGCGGCCGCCTGCAGGCGCTCTATCTCTGGACCGAGGAGGGCGCCCTGCGCGCCGCCGACTGGTATCTGCACGACCGGCTGGCCAAGCGCCGCGGCGCGCGGGCGCTACGGCTGGGGGCCGCGGCCGGGGTCACGGTGGGCGGGGCGCTGCCGCTGCTGGATCTGGCCGGGGTCTGGGAGGGCGGGGCGTCCTGGGGCTGTCTGTCGCTGCTGCTGGCGGCGGTGTGCGTGGCCGGCGACCGGTACTTCGGGGTGACGGCCGGCTGGATGCGGGATCTGGCGACCGCCCAGGCCATTCACCGGCGGCTGGAGGCGCTGCAGTTCGACTGGGCGTCGGAGGGCGTACGCGAGGTGCTCGGGCCGACGGAGGGCACGGCGAGCGAGGCGGTGGAGCGCTGCCTGGGGGTGTTGCGGCGGTTCAACGAGGACCTCGGGGAGCTGGTGCGGAGCGAGACGACCGACTGGATGGCGGAGTTCCGGGCCGGGCCGGTGCCGCAGGCCACCCAGGCGATGGTGCCGTGGGCGGCGGCGCGGCCGGACGGTGCGGGGCCGCCGGGCCGGTTCGCGGTGCCGCACCGCGCACGACCGAACATGCCGCGTCAGCGGCCTCCGGAGCCTCCCCGCTAGGCGCTTGGCGCTTGGCCCGCCTCCCACGTTGTCGGCTGTCCCGCCGTAGTGGTTTGTCGCCGTTGCGCCTGCGGCGGGCGGTTGTTTGTCGGGTGCGGTGACAGCCCTACGGACTCCGTCCTACGGTCTGTCCCCTCCCGTGAGTGGGTGGAAGACGGCCCGGTGGGGGCGGGCCTGATCCGTCGGCTTCCTGCACACGGGGGCTTACGGGGACCCCCACCGGTCTTCCCTCCCCCCTCCCCCGGGAGGGGGCGGACCGCAGGACGGAGTCCGGAGGGCCGCACCCGCTGCCGAAAACGCCCCGCGCAGCGGCAACAGCCCGCCGCAGGCGCAACGGCGACAAACCACCACGGCGGGAAAGCCGACAACGTGGGCCGCAGCAAGGCGCAGCCGAAAACGTGGGAAGCAAACCCAAGCGCAGCGCCTAGCTGAAGACGATCATGGAGCCTTGGCCCAGGCTTCGGGTCGCGGCCGCGTGCAGGCCGAGCCACACATGGCGTTCCCGGGCGAAGGGGCCGTCGTCCGGGGGCACCGCGCCCGCGCGCTCCTCCAGGGAGGTGGGGCCGGACGGCGGTGCGGGGGCGGCCGGGGGGTTGGCCGGATCGATGCCCAGGGACGGCGCGACCAGTTCGAGCTCGCGCAGCAGGCCGTGCGAGGAGCCCAGCGGGCCGCCGCCCTCCAGCAGCTCGTCGTTGGCGAGCGGATGCGGGAAGTCGACCGGGACGTAGGCGCCCGCGTGGTCGTAGTGCCACACCAGGTGGGACTGCTGCGCGGTGGTCTCGAACATCTCCAGCAACTGCTCGTAGTCACCGCCCAGTTCGTCGACCGGAGTCACCTCCAGGCCGCACAGGCGCAGCAGGTAGGCACGGCGCAGGAAGTGCAGCGCGTCGTAGTCGAACCCGGCGATGGGGGCGACGTCACCCGACAGGCCCGGCATGTAGCTGAAGACCGGGACCGGCGGCAGTCCCGCCTCCGTCAGGGCCTTGTCGTAGGCGGCGATCTCTTCGGAGAACGGGTTGTCGGGGCTGTGGCACAGCACATCGACGAGGGGTACCAGCCACAGGTCACATGCCACGAGTGAGGGCTCGCTTCCGGTCGGGGACGGGGACACCGGCGCACGTACAGCTTCGAGTACGGCCCATTACGGCCGAGTCGGGACAGCGTAGTGCCAGCCGCGCGATCCGACGAGGGTGAGCGCGGGCGACAACGGGGTGCTAGCCGACGAGCGCGAGGGAGTGCTCGTTGTACTCGGCGATCAGCCGTTGCGCGGCGGGCAGGTCATGGCGGATCAGGGCGTCGGCCAGGGCGCTGTGGCCCTGCCAGAGGTGGCCCTTCAGGTCGTCCTCGCGGCGCAGCAGCGGGACCGCGAACATCCAGGTCTGGACGCGGATCCGGTCGAGGAAGTCGCTGATGTAGGGGTTGTTCACGATGCTGCTCAGCTCGCGCCAGAACCGCAGGTCGTAGCCGATGAGCACGTCCAGGTCGCCGGCCCTGGCGGCCCGCTCGGCCTCCTCGGCGCGGCGGCGGACGGAGACCAGCACCTGCCCGGGGGTGGCGCGCAGCGCCCGGTCGGCGTCGCTGCGGAAGATGCCCTCGATGATCAGGGTGCGGGCCTCGACCATGGCGCGGAAGTCGTCGGCGGTGAAGGCGTGCACCTTGAAGCCGCGGTGCTGCTCCACGTCGAGCAGCCCCTGGGCGCACAGGTCGAGCAGGGCCTCGCGCACCGGGGTCGCGGAGACGCCGTACTGGTCGGCGATCTCCTTGACGGTGAAGGGGTGGCCGGAGGGCAGCCGGCCCGACAGGAGCTCGTCGCGCAGCGCGTCGGCGATCTGCTGGCGCAGGGTGCTGCGACGTATGACCGAGCTGTCTCCGCCGGGGGCCATCGTGTGCGTCTCCTTCGACGTCCATGACCGCGCAGGTGGGAGCGGCCCCCGCCCACGATAGGCGAGGGCCGCGCGCACGTCTCGGACGGTGCGGGCCGTCGGGGCCGTACGCCCGCGGGCAGCGGGGTCAGCCCGTGTGCGCGTCCGCCGCCGTCAGGGCCTCGTCGAGGGCGGCCAGGCCCTCCTTCGCCTCGGCCTCGGTGACCGTGCAGGCCGGGACGACATGGGTACGGTTCATGTTCACGAACGGCCACAGACCGCCGCGCTTGCAGGCCGCGGCGAATTCGGCCATCGGAGCGTTGGCGGCACCGGAGGCGTTGTAGGGCACCAGCGGTTCGCGGGTCTCCTTGTTCCTGACCAGGTCCAGGGCCCAGAAGACGCCCAGGCCGCGGACCTCGCCGACGGCAGGGTGGCGCTCGGCGATCTCGCGGAGGGCCGGGCCGATGACGTTCTCGCCGATCTCGGCCGCGTTCTCCACGATCCGCTCCTCGGCCATCGCGTTGATCGTCGCGACGGCGGAGGCGCAGGCCAGCGGGTGGCCGGAGTACGTCAGACCGCCCGGGTAGGGGCGCGTTTCGAAGGTGGCGGCGATCTCGGCGCTGATCGCCACGCCGCCCAGCGGGACGTAGCCGGAGTTGACGCCCTTGGCGAAGGTCAGCAGGTCCGGGGTGACGCCGAAGTGGTCGGCGGCGAACCAGCGGCCGGTGCGCCCGAAGCCCGCCATGACCTCGTCGAGGATGAAGACGATGCCGTGGCGGTCGCAGATCTCGCGGACACCGGCGAGGTAGCCGGCCGGCGGGACCATGATGCCGGCGGTGCCCGGAACGGTCTCCAGGATGATCGCGGCGATCGACTGCGGCCCCTCGAAGGCGATCGTCTGCTCAAGATGGGCGAGGGCGCGCTCGCACTCCTGCTGCTCGCTGTCGGCGTGGAAGGGCGAGCGGTAGAGGAACGGGCCCCAGAAGTGGACGACGCCCGCGGAGGCGGTGTCGGAGGGCCAGCGGCGCGGGTCGCCGGTCAGGTTGATCGCGGCGGCGGTGGCGCCGTGGTACGAGCGGTAGGCGGAGAGCACCTTGGCGCGGCCGGTGTGCAGCCGGGCCATCCGGACCGCGTTCTCCACGGCCTCCGCACCGCCGTTGGTGAAGAAGATCTTGTCGAGGTCCCCGGGGGTGCGCTCGGCGATCAGCCGGGCGGCCTCGGAGCGGACGTCCACGGCGAAGCCGGGCGCGATGGTGCACAGCTTCGCGGCCTGCTCCTGGATCGCGGCGACGACCTTGGGGTGCTGGTGGCCGATGTTGGTGTTGACCAGCTGGGAGGAGAAGTCGAGGTAGCGGTTGCCGTCGTAGTCCCAGAAGTACGAGCCCTCGGCGCCGGCGATCGCCAGCGGGTCGATCAGGCCCTGCGCGGACCAGGAGTGGAAGACGTGTGCGCGGTCGTCGGCCTTTACGTCCCTCCCGTCGCCCACCCCCACCCTTCCCGGGAAGCGCTTCGCGCTGCTGTTTTCATCGGCGGCAGGGTCGGCAGCGGAGTGCGTCGTGGTCACGGTCAGTACCTCGGATCGGGTCGCTCGGGTCCGCCGGGGGATGGGCGCGGCGTACGCCTCTCAGCGTAAGGATCACCTTCCGCGGACCGGTACCGACACTGTGTATGGCACTCACCACGCGCGCGGACAGAATGTCGGCGGTGCTGTAGGAAGCTCCAGCGCGGCGGGGCGGCGGGTTCCGTCGGGTGCCTGCCGTCGGCGGACCGGCGCTGGCTACGGTGGCGGCATGCCGCATCTACTCGTCGTCGAGGACGATCCGCAGGTACGCGGCGCGCTGGTGCGGGCGCTGCGGGACCGCGGCCATGCCGTCGCCACCGCCGAGACCGGGATGTCCGGGCTCGACGCCGCCGTCACCCGCCGTCCCGACCTGGTCGTACTGGATCTCGGGCTGCCG
Organism: Streptomyces sp. NPDC059008; assembly: GCF_042749045.1. Lineage (NCBI taxonomy): Bacteria > Bacillati > Actinomycetota > Actinomycetes > Kitasatosporales > Streptomycetaceae > Streptomyces > Streptomyces sp. NPDC059008. The sequence goes on from NZ_JBHYJC010000001.1 coordinate 17,242, forward strand.
GATGTGGACGGCGTTCAGGTGCTGCGGATGCTGCGGGCGGTCAGCGACGTCCCGGTGATCGTGGCCACCGCGCGGGACGACGAGCCGGACATGGTGGCCGTGCTCGGGCACGGCGCGGACGACTACGTCGTCAAGCCGTTCGGGGCCGCCCAGCTGGACGCCCGGATCAAGGCGGTGCTGCGGCGGCTGGGCGCCGAGGAACCCCGGCCGCCGCTGTGCGTGGGGGAACTGGTGCTGGACGAGGCGGCGCGCGAGGCCGCGCTGGCGGGTGCGCCGCTGGAGCTGACGCCCCGCGAATTCGATCTGCTGGCCTATCTGGCGCGGCGGGCCGGGCAGGTCGTCTCGCGGCGGGAGCTGCTCGCTCAGGTGTGGCAGCAGCCGCTGGGCGGCGCCGACAAGACCGTGGACGTCCATCTGTCGTGGCTGCGGCGGAAGTTGGGCGAGACGGCGCAGCGGCCGCGCTATCTGCACACGGTCCGCACCGTGGGGGTCAAGCTGGCCGCGCCGGACGCCGGCCCCGACGCCTCGGCGCACGGGCCCGCTTAGCCGTGCGCCGCAGCATCCTCCGGCTCACCGCCGCGACCACCGCGCTCGTCCTGGCCGCGCTGCTCGTGCCGCTCGCCCTGCTGGCCCGCAGCCACGCCGCGGACCGGGCCACCGCCGACGCCACCGCGCGCGCCCACTCCCTGGCCGCGGCGCTCGGCCAGGCGCTCGCCGGGCCCGCGGGCCGGCGCGCCGCCACCACCCTCGTCGGCTCGGCCAACGGCCCCGGCCTGCCCCGTACGTCGGTGATCCTGGCCGACGGCACGGTCCTGGGCCCCCCGGCCCCCGTCACCGACGCGGTGCGGCTGGCGCGCTACGGGCGGGCGTTCACCTACGAGCCCCCCGGGGGCGGCCGCACCGTCCTGGTGCCCGTACAGGGCGCGGCCGGGGGTCCGGCCGTGGTCCATGTCGGCCTCACCGAGGGCCAGTTGTCCGCCGGGACGCTCGCCTCCTCGCTCGCGTTCGCCGGGATCGGCGTGGGGCTGATGCTGCTCGGGCTGCTCTTCGCCGACCGGCTCGGCTCCCGGCTCGTCGGCTCCACCCGCCGGCTGGCGGCCGTGGCGGACCGGCTGGCCGGCGGCGACCTGACCGCCCGCGCCGAGCCCTCGGGCCCGCCCGAGCTGCGCCTGGTCGCCCGTCAGCTCAACCATCTCGCCCAGCGCATCGACGGCTTCCTGACCGCCGAGCGGGAGAACGCCGCCGACCTGGCGCACCGCCTGCGCACCCCGCTCGCCGCGCTGCGCCTGGACGCGGAGGGCCTGCGCGACCCGGCGGAGGCGGAGCGGATCGCCGCGGACGCGGCGGCGCTGGAGCGCGGCGTGGACGAGGTGATCCGCACGGCCCGCAGGCCGCTGCGGGGCGGTGGCGGCACGGTGGTGCGCGCCGATCTGGCCAGGGTCGCGCGCGAACGAGCCGACTTCTGGCGGCCGTTGGCGGAGGACCAGGGGCGGGTCCTGGCCTTCGCCGCGCCCGGTGGCGACCGGGCGGTGGTGCTCGTACGGGCCGAGCCGGCCGAGGTGGCGGCGGCGGTCGACGCGCTGATCGGCAATGTCTTCGACCACACGCCGGAGGGGGCCGGGATGCGGCTGTCCGTCGCGGGCGGGGACGGCGGCGGCCGGCTGGTCGTCGAGGACGACGGGCCCGGCTTCCCCGACGGCCATGTCCCCGGCCGCGGCAACAGCTCCGGCGGCTCCACCGGCCTGGGCCTGGACATCGTGCGCCGCGCCGCCCGGGAGTCGGGCGGGACGGTGGAGTTCGGCGCGGCGGCGGGCGGCGGGGTCCGTGTCGCGGTGGAGTTCGGGGGCGGGTCCGGTTGAGCGCCGGCGGGGGCGGCGTCAGGCGGCCGTGGGGAAGGCCGTGCGGACCGCCCGCCGCCAGTGGTTGGCGGACAGGTCCGGGCGCAGCGCCGCCAACGCGCCGCAGTACTTGGTGAATTCGGCGGCCCGCAGGCCGTGGCCGTGCAGCAGCCGGTCCGCCGCCGTCAGACGGCCGGTGGTCTTGATCTCGACCAGGACCAGTCCGCCGTCGGCCCGTACCGTGCGCCCGGTGGTCAGGTCCCGGCACAGCAGTGCCGCGTCGCAGGTGACGCGCTGTCCGTCCGCGACGAAGGTGGCCCGTAGGTAGTCGGTCTCGATCGAGCGGTCCAGCTCGGTGGGGGCCGCGATGCCGTAGCGGCGCTCCAGCACGGAGGCCAGGAAGTCGCGCGAGGCCGCGCCGAGGGCCGCGTCGTCCGGTAGCAGCGGCTGCCGGTGCTTGACCGTCTCGCCGCGCCGTCCCTTGAGCTTGATCTCGAACTGCCGCTCGCCGGTGTCCTCGTACAGCCGCTCGCGGATCTTGTAGCGCAGTCGGCGGCCCTGCCGGTGGTCGTGGAAGGACCGCAGGTCGGGGGTGTCGTAGTAGACGGAGTGGTAGCGGAACCAGCGGCGCCCGTTGATGCACAGCGCGGCGAACGGGCCTCCGGGCCGGCGGTGGTCGGTGAGCTCGGCGGCGAACGCGGTGAAGACCTCCACCGGGACCAGGTAGCTGCGGTCGAAGCGGGCGAGGAGTTCGGCCCGTGCCTGGACGTCGGCGAGCGGCACGGGGCGCGCGGCCATGGCGGCGCGGGCGAGGGCGCGTACGGCGGGGATCACACGGTCTCCTTGGCGGGCGGGTGGGGAAGGGGGATCGTGCGGGACCGGGGTGCGCTGGGCGGCGCTGTGGTCGTCGTGGTCGTGGGCGTTGCCGTCGTACGCGTTCGACGCTTCACCGGGCGGGAAAGTTCCGGTGCGCGGAAACGAACATCCACCACCATCAAGTCCCGGACGAAATCGACCTTCTGGACCGTCCAGCTCAGCGGCTCCCCCAGGCGCCGCGCCAAGTCGGCCCGCAGGGCGTCCTGGTCGGCGTGCACGACGTCCAGGGTGACCACCGCGCGGCGGGTGCCCGACAGCAGCCGCGGATGGTCGGCGACATGGATGACCAGCAACAACAGCACGGCCAGCGCTCCGGCGAGGGCGAGCGGCAGATGCGGCAGCGCGCACAGCAGGCCCAGCACCAGGGTCGTGAAGTAGTACGCGACCTCCTCGTGCTGGATGGAGTCCGAGCGCAGCCGGATGATCGACAGCACCCCGAACAGCCCGAACCCGAGCGCCACGCCGCCGCCCGCCCCCACCCGTGCGAGGGCCGCGACCACGGAGAACAGCGCGACGTTCAGCGCCAGATAGGCCGGAATCAGATCCCGCCGCCGGTGCCGCGGGTAGTACACGGCGAAGGTCAGCGCTCCCACCGCGGCCAGATCGATCCCCAGTCGCGCCGCCAGTTGCCCGTAGGTCTCCACGGCCACCCTCAACTCCCTCGCGTCGTACGGTCGGTTCGCCAGGGCCCGTCCTGGGGGCACGGCCGGACCGGTCCTGAGCCACGCACGCTAGGGAACGCCGGGTTAAGGCCGCCTCCGGCACGGGTTAAGGCCTGTCCTATGGGTCGGGGTCGCAAAGGCCCGGAAGGCCGGGGCCGCGCGGGGGCGAGCGGCGCGGCGGGCCGCCCGGCCCCGCCGGCGGAAGGGGACCCACGCACTCCCGGCGGCCCGGGGCCCCTCGATATCCTCACCGCGGAGACGGGCGGCGTGGACCCGTGTGCGAACGCGCCCGCGCCTGATCGCCCACGGGGGCGAATTCGGGGGAAGGACGACGGATCGTGGAACAGCCGGGACGTGCTGGGCGGCAGGAGCGGCCGGGGCGCGAGGGGCGGCCCGCGGGGCTGGCGCCGCTGGGGGCGCGGGATCCGCGGCAGATCGGTGAGTACCGCCTGCTGGGGCGGCTCGGCGAAGGCGGGATGGGGCGGGTGTTCCTGGCCCGTTCCGACCGCGGCCGTACCGTCGCGGTCAAGCTGGTGCGCGCGGAGCTGGCCGACGAGGAGGAGTTCCGGGCGCGCTTCCGGCGCGAGGTGCGGGCCGCCCAGCAGGTGGGCGGGGAGTGGACCGCGCCCGTACTGGACGCGGACACCGAGGCCGAGACCCCCTGGCTCGCCACGGGCTATCTCGCCGGCCTCTCCCTCCAGCAGGTCATCGGCGGCAGCGGCACACCGCTGCCCGAGCGGACGGTGCGGATCCTGGCCGCCGGGCTGGCCCGCGCGCTGGGCTCGGTCCACGCCGCCGGCATCATCCACCGCGACCTCAAGCCGTCCAACGTGCTGATCACCATCGACGGGCCCCGGGTCATCGACTTCGGCATCGCGCGGGCGCTGGAGGCGGTCACCGGAAACGGCGTCACGCGGACCGGCGCGGCGGTCGGCTCACCCGGCTTCATGGCGCCCGAGCAGGTGCGCGGCGAACCGCTCACACCGGCCTGCGACGTCTTCTCCCTCGGATCGGTGCTCACCTACGCGGCGACCGGGCGGCAACCCTTCGGGACGGCCGACAGCGCGGCGCACGCGCTGATGTACCGCGTCGCCCAGGAGGAGCCCGACCTGTCCGGGCTGCCCGAGGGGCTGCACGAGCTGATCAGCGGCTGCCTGGCGAAGGACCCCGCACAACGGCCCACCCCGGACCAGCTGGTGGCGCTGGCGGAGCGGGACGGCGCCGGGCCGGGCGCGGACGAGGAGCCGTGGCTGCCGGGCGCGCTGACCGCCCGGCTGGGGCGGCACGCCGTGGAGCTGTTGGAGGCGGAGAACCCGCACGGCGAGGAGCCGGCGGACGAGGCGACGGGCCCGGCCGGCGCACCGGCCCCCGCGCCCGCGGACCACGGTGTGCACGCCCTGCCCACCAGCGTCTCGCCCACCCCGGCCGGCGGCGGCACCCCGCCGCCCCGCCCCGTTCCGCACAGCCCGACGCCCTACCCCCCGCCCGCCGCCCACCAGGGCCGGCCCGCCGTCGCCGCCCCGGCGCCCGCGCCCGCCGCGCCCCGGCCCCGCCGCCGGATCGGCACCGCCCTGCTCACGGTGGCCGCGCTGGCGCTCGCCGGAGCCGGTGCGGCCACCGCATACTCGCTGCTGGGCCAGAAGGACAGCGGCGTACGGTCGGCGGACGCCGACGACGGCGGACCGAGCCCGGATCCGGGACGGCCCGCCGCGCACGGCGGGATTCCCACCGACTACCTGGGCACCTGGGAGACGACGGTCGGCGACTCGGGCGCCGACGTCCGGCGCTTCACCCTCACCCAGGGCGGGGCCGGCGACACCGTGCTGACGATGACGGCCACCGGGGCCAGCTACCGCTGCGAGTTCACCGCCACCCTCAGCAGCGCGGGCCCGCCGGTCCGCCTCGGCCCGTCCACGGTGGTCTCCGGTCCGTCCGACAGCTGCACTCCCGGCAAGCCGAGCACCCTGGAGATGGTGGGCGGTGCGCTGCGCCGGGTCTCCGACGACGGCAAGGCGCTGTCGTACCGCAGGACGGGGTGAGACGCCCGGGGGAAGCCCACCGGCGCCGGTGGCACCGCCCGGATCGTTCCCGCCTCGTAACGGACCGTCGTCCGGCCCGCGATCCGCGGCCGCCTAGGCTCGGGGAACGCCTGCTGCCGGAACGCGCCTCAGGCGTGGCGACGAGACGGGGGAGGGCGCCCGGATGGACGGCCTGCGTGGGCTGACGGCCGACGATCCGCAGTGGATCGGCGACTACCGGCTGATCGGCCGGCTCGGCAGCGGCGGGATGGGCCGGGTCTATCTCGCACGCTCCGAGGGCGGGCGGACCGTCGCGGTGAAGCTGGTGAAGGCCGAGCTGGCGGCCGAGGAGGAGTTCCGCGACCGCTTCCGCGCCGAGGTCGCGGCCGCGCGCCGGGTCGGCGGACGCTGGACCGCGCCGGTGCTGGACGCGGACACCGAGGCCGAGGTGCCGTGGGTCGCCACCGGGTACATCGCCGGCCCGACGCTGAGCGAGGTCGTCGGCGGTTCCTACGGCCGCGGCGGCAGCCACGGGCCGCTGCCGGAGCATTCGCTGCGCCGGCTCGCCTACGGGCTGTCCTGCGCGCTGCTCGACATCCACGGCGTGGGACTGGTGCACCGCGATCTGAAGCCGTCCAACGTGCTGCTGACCATCGCCGGACCGCGGGTGATCGACTTCGGCATCGCACGGGCGCTGGACGCGGTCGGGGACCAGACCCAGACCCGTAGCGGCACGGTCGTCGGCTCGCCCAGCTTCATGTCGCCCGAGCAGGTCCAGGGGCAGCGCGTCGGGCCGGCCAGCGACGTGTTCTGCGTGGGCGCGGTGCTGGCGTACGCGGCGACCGGGCGGCAGCCGTTCGGCAGCGCCGCCTCGGGGGTGCACGCGGTGATGTTCAAGATCGCCCAGGAGGAGCCGGACCTCGGCGGGGCACCGGCGGGGATCCGCGGTCTGATCGAGGACTGCCTGGCCAAGGACCCGGCGGCGCGCCCCGCGCCCGAGGAGATCACCGGCCGGCTCGGGTCGGCCCCCGGCGGCCCGTCGTCCGCCCCCTGGCTGCCGGCCGAGCTGATCGCGAGCCTGGGACAGCACGCCGTACGGCTCCTGGACACCGACACCCCTCCCGGGGGCCAGCCGCCGACGCTGACGGCCACCAGGGTCGCGCCCCGACCGGTCCCGGCACCCGCGGCGAACCGGCCCCGCCGCCGTCCGCACTGGCTGCCGCTCGCCGCCACCGCCGTGGTCGCGGCCGCCGCCACCGCCGTCGCCGTGCCGCTGCTCGGCGGCGGCGCGGACGCCGAGGGCCGCGACCGCGCCTCCGACATCCCCGCCCGCTACCTCGGCACCTGGGCGGGCCCGGTGCTGCGGGACGGCGAACCCACCGGGCAGCAACGGCGGTTCGTGATCAGCAACGGCAAGGTCGGCGAGGTGGTCGCCAACAGCACCAGCCTCGGCGCGACCTACGAATGCCGCAGCGACGGCACGTTGGTGTCCGTCACGGCGCACGACGGGCGCCCGGCGCTACGGCTGGACACCAAGGTCGTCCGGTCGGTCCCGGCGGGCCGCTGCACCGCGCTCGGCGAGCACACCCTGGAGGCGGGCAGCGCCGGAACCCTGAAGTGGGCGGCGGCCGGCCGCACCGCGACGCTGCACCGCTCCGCGCCGTCCGCCGGCACCGTCCCGGCCGGCTACCTCGGCACCTGGCAGGACACCGCGACCGGCGCCGCCCAGCGCCTGACCCTCCGCCAGGCCCCGGCGGGCAGCACCGTCCTGACCACCGTCGTCGAGGGTCCCGCAGGGCGCTGTACGGCGCACGCCGACCTGTACGCGGCCCAGGACGGCGGCCTGACCGTCGGCCCCTCGGTCATCGACCGCGCCGCCGCCGGCTGCACGCCGAGCGGCACCTCCGTCTTCCACCTGGCCGACGACGGGACCCTGCGGCGCACGTTCCTGGGGGACGGCAAACCGCCGCGCACGTACTCCAGGGTGGGCTAGCGACACGACCGGCGGTCCGGTGGAATGCGTCGTCAGCGCACGTAGTTCTTGAGGATCTCGGTGTCGAGGGTGATGGCGACCGGGGCGGGGAGGGTGACCGCTGTGCCGAAGGGAGCAATGTGGGTGTCGCAGTAGCGGCCACCCTTCGGGTCGGGGTTGCTATGGACGACGACCAGGCAGCTGTCGCGGTCGATGAGGAGGTAGACAGGAATGCCTGCGGCTGCGTAGGCGGTTGGTTTCTCCTGCCGGTCCCGGCGTTCGGTGTCGCCGTCGTACGACGTGATCTCGACCGTCATCAACACCCCGTCCGGGTCGGCCCACTCGCCTTGCCCTGCGAAGTGTGCGACGGGCGCAAGCGAGCCATCCGGACGGACCCGGCCCTTGCGATACTCCCCGACTCTCAGGCCCTGCGTAGGGTCGAGATCGAGCTCCGGGCGGGCTTGCATGCACTTCCTGATCAGCCACATGATGATCGCCCCGTGATCCCCATCCGGCACGCGCTTCTCCTCGATCCGTCCGTTGATGAACTCCAACGTGACGGTCTCGGGCGCGGCGGACGCGAGCTCCTCGAAGTCCTCCACCGCCATGTGAGACGTGTGCTCGGCCATAACCGTCATGCTGCACTCCTTTCCGAGTGAAAGCCAGCGTGGTCTGCCGACGGGCGGGGGCGGCCAAATTCCGGAGCATGCCACTAATACGAGGGATATGTAATTGACATATGCCAAGCGCCGAACGCAAAGGGGCCCGCGCCCCGTCGTGTGCTGACGGTGCGCGAGCCCCTCGGGCAGACGGTCCTACGACAGGAACGAGTTGATCTCGATCGTCTCGTCGCGGCCGGGGCCGACGCCGATCGCGGAGATCGGGGCGCCGGACATCTCCTCCAGCGCCTTGACGTAGGCCTGGGCGTTCTTCGGCAGGTCGGAGAACGTCTTCGCCTTGGTGATGTCCTCGGACCAGCCCGGCAGCATCTCGTAGACCGGCTTCGCGTGGTGGAAGTCGGACTGGCTGTAGGGCAGCTCCTCGACGCGCTTGCCGTCGATCTCGTACGCGACGCAGACCGGGATCTGCTCCCAGCCGGTCAGCACGTCCAGCTTGGTGAGGAAGAAGTCGGTCAGGCCGTTGACCCGGGTCGCGTAGCGGGCGATGACCGCGTCGAACCAGCCGCAGCGGCGGTCACGGCCGGTGGTGACACCCCGCTCGCCGCCGATGGTGCGCAGCGCCTCGCCGTCCTTGTCGAACAGCTCGGTCGGGAACGGTCCGGCGCCGACGCGCGTCGTATAGGCCTTGAGGATGCCGATGACGCGGTTGATCTTCGTGGGACCGACGCCGGCACCCGTGCAGGCGCCGCCCGCGGTCGGGTTCGAGGACGTGACGAAGGGGTACGTGCCGTGGTCGATGTCCAGCAGCGTGCCCTGGCCGCCCTCGAAGAGCACGACCTTGTCGTCGTCGAGCGCCTTGTTGAGGATCAGCGTGGTGTCGGCGACATAGCCCTTGATCTGCTCGGCGTAGCCCAGCAGCTCCTCCACGACCTGGCCGGCCTCGATGGCGCGGCGGTTGTAGAGCTTGGTCAGCAGCTGGTTCTTGACGTCGAGGGCCGCCTCGACCTTCTGGGTCAGGATCGACTCGTCGTAGAGGTCCTGCACCCGGATGCCGACGCGGTTGATCTTGTCGGCGTAGGTCGGGCCGATGCCGCGGCCGGTGGTGCCGATCTTCCGCTTGCCGAGGAAGCGTTCCGTCACCTTGTCGAGCGTCGTGTGATACGAGGTGATCAGGTGCGCGTTACCGCTGAGCAGCAGCTTGGACGTGTCGACGCCGCGCTCGTTGAGTCCGCTCAGCTCGGAGAGCAGGACCGCCGGGTCGACGACGACGCCGTTGCCGATGACCGGGGTGCACCCCGGCGAGAGGATTCCGGAAGGGAGAAGGTGCAGCGCGTACTTCTGGTCGCCGACGACGACCGTGTGGCCGGCGTTGTTGCCGCCCTGGTAGCGCACCACATAGTCAACGGACCCACCGAGCAGGTCGGTGGCCTTTCCCTTGCCCTCATCACCCCACTGAGCACCGAGCAGCACAAGTGCGGGCACAGGCGTACACCCCTTCCGGGCGGGGCATGTCCAACGTGCGTGGATGGCGTCAGCGTGCGTGTTCACGCGTCCGTCATCGCTAGAGCCGTTGAACCGGTGCCCCGGAATAGACGAAGCCCCTGGCGCAATAGCGCAAGGGGCTCTTGCACCGAGATGCTACCTGAGGAAGGACCGAGGTGTCGGCGCAGCCTTCTGGGCACTCTCCCGTGGACTCCGTTCGGGGGCATCCCCTGCTCGTGGTCATCGACCCGGTCGCCCGCAGTACCGACGGGGAATCCGTGCGGATCGCGAAGGACGTCCTGTGTGCGGGCGCGGGAGCGAAAATCTGCCTTCCCGAGGGGCCGGAGGAATTCGCGCGGATTCTTGCCCGACGGGGGCAGCGGCGACCGGTGGTGATCGGCGACGACCGGGCGCTGCTGCGGGTCGTGGGCCTGCTGCACAAGGAACGGGAGCTGGCCGGGGTGCCGGTCTCGATGGTCCCGGTCGGGGCGCCGGCCGCCGTCGCGCTGAGCCGGACGCTGGGCGTGCCCACGGACACCGTCGCCGCCGCCCGGGCCGTCCTGGACGGCGGGGAACGGGCGATGGACCTGCTCACGGACGACAGCGACGGCATCGTGCTCGGCGGGCTGCGCATCCCGTGCGGAACCGACGGCGGCGGTGCCCGGCACGGGCGTCCCGGGGCGTTCGTGCCCGGCGCGGCCGCCCCGGCCGACCCACCGGGGCCGGGGGCCGCACGGGGCGGGACGGCGGACGGGCGGTGGGAGTGCGCCCGCCCGAGCGGGGCCGGGAGCCCGCAGGGGCACCGGCCGTGGTGGGGGCCGGCGGCGCGCACCGCCCGTACGGCGCTGTCGCTGCTGGCGCCGGCGGCGGGCCTGGGAGGACGGCGCGCCCGGGAGCCGGGCCAGCGGCTGCGGATCGAGGCGGACGGGGTGCTACTGGCCGATCTGGACCGGCCGGTGCGCGGGGTGTCGGTGGTCCCGGCCCCCCAGGACGGGGCGCGGGCGGGCCGGATCGACGGCTCCGACGGCGGCCGGGCGCTGGCCGAGGTCGTGGTGCACTGGCCGGACGAGGGGCGGCCGGTACGGGCCCGGGCGCGGGCGGTGACGGTCTCCGGCACGGACTTCCACTACCGGGCGGACGCGGTGGTCGGCGGCCCGGTCAGGACTCGGACCTGGACCGTGCAGCCGGGGGCCTGGCGGCTCCAGCTCCCGCGGAACGGGTAACGGGTAACGGGTAAGGATCACGGGCCACAGGCCACGAGGCCGGGGAGCCTCCCGTCAGCCCTCGTACCGGGCTCCCGTCAGTCCTCGTACCGGCTGCGCAGCTCGTCGCGGTGCTCGCGCCAGCGTTCCAGCATGACGGGCAGTTCCTTCTGCAGGAACTCGAAGAAGACGACGGTCTCGTTGAGCCGGCGGCCGGCCGGGCTGGTCGCGCCGAGGCTCTCGACGCCGTCGCGCAGCGTGCCCTCCCAGCGGGTGAGGACGTTCTCCCGGCGCGCCAGCGCCTCGTACCACTGGTCGCTGTGGACGCGGTAGCGGTCGCGGCGGGAGCCGGGCTCGCGCTCCCGGCTGACCATGTCGACCTGGGCGAGGTAGCGGACCGCGCCGGAGACGGCGGCAGGGCTGATCTGGAGGCGCTCGCCCAGCTCCGCCGAGGTCAGCACGCCGGAGTCCGAGGAGAGCAGGCAGGCGAAGACCCGGGCGGGCATCCGCGCCATGCCCGCCTCGACCAGCTGTGCCGCGAAGCGCTCGACGAACTGCGAGACCGCCTCCTGGGTGCGCCCCTCGTCGCTCTGCTGCCGCTGCTCACTCATATCCGCATCATCTCCCCTGATCAGACCCGCTCCCCCGACTTTATACGGTTTCTTAACTTCACAAATTTGTGAAACAAGCGTAGCTTCAAAATCATGACCACGGCAATCGCTCCCGCTCCCGCCATCCGGGTGGACGGCCTCCACAAGTCGTTCGGGCGGACCCATGCACTGGACGGACTCGACCTGAACGTCGAGGCCGGCGAGGTACACGGCTTCCTCGGCCCCAACGGCGCCGGGAAGTCCACCACCATCCGCGTCCTGCTCGGCCTGCTGCGCGCCGACGGCGGCACCGCCCGGCTCCTGGGCAAGGACCCCTGGCACGACGCCGTCGAGCTGCACCGCCGCATCGCCTACGTCCCCGGCGACGTCACCCTGTGGCGCAACCTCTCCGGCGGCGAGGTCATCGACCTCTACGGGCGGCTGCGCGGAGGGCTGGACGCCACGCGGCGGGCCGCGCTCCTGGAGCGGTTCGAACTCGACCCCACCAAGAAGGGGCGGACGTACTCCAAGGGCAACCGCCAGAAGGTCGCCCTGGTCGCCGCGTTCGCCTCGGACGTCGACCTGCTGATCCTCGACGAGCCGACCTCCGGTCTGGACCCGCTGATGGAGGACGTCTTCCAGGACTGCGTCGCCGAGGAGCGCGACCGCGGCCGTACGGTCCTGCTCTCCAGCCATGTGCTGTCCGAGGTCGAGGCGCTCTGCGACCGCGTCAGCATCATCCGCAAGGGGCGGACCGTCGAATCCGGCTCCCTCGGCGAGCTGCGGCATCTGACCCGCACCTCGGTCGTCGCCGAACTCGCGGGCCCGCCCAACGGGCTGGCCGCGCTCCCCGGAGTGCACGACCTCGTCACCCAGCCGATCGAGCAGGGCCGGGCGCACCGCGTCCGCCTCCAGGTCGACACCGACAAGCTCGACGCCGTACTGCGCTCGCTCGGCACCTCCGGCGTCCGCAGCCTGACCAGCACCCCGCCGACCCTGGAAGAGCTCTTCCTGCGGCACTACCAGGACGACGGACACGCCGAGGTCGGTGCCGAAGGGACGGTCGCACGATGACCGCCGTGGCCGCACACCTCTCCGACCGCCCGGCACGCGCCCGCCATCTGGCGGGCACCGGCGCCCTGTTGCGCCTCGCGCTGCGTCGCGACCGGGTGATGGTCCCGGCCTGGGTGCTGGCGCTCGCCGTCACCGTCGCCGCCATGGGGTCGTCCTTCGAAGCGCTCTACGACACCGCCGCCCAGCGCGCCGAGCTGGCCGGCTCGATGAACTCCAACAGCTCGATGCGCGCGCTGTACGGACCGGTCTTCGGCGACTCCATCGGCGGCCTGATCGCCTGGCGGATGGCCGGCTTCGGTGCCGTCCTCGCCGCGGTGATGAGCCTGCTGATCGTCGTCCGGCACACCCGCGAGGAGGAGGAGACGGGTCGTCAGGAGCTGCTCTCCGCCGCCATGGTCGGCCGCCGCGCACCGCTGACCGCGGCCCTGCTGGCGGCGCTGCTCGCCAACGCCGTGCTCGCCGTACTGATCGCCGGCGGCCTCTCCCGGTCCGGGCAGCCGGCCGCCGGCTCGCTGGGGCTGGGCCTGGCGATCGGCTGCACCGGCATGCTCTTCGCCGGCCTGGCCGCCATCGCGGCCCAGCTCACCGAGAGCGCCCGGATGGCCAAGGGGCTGACCGGCGCGGTCCTCGGCCTCGCCTTCGCGCTGCGCGCCGCGGGCGACGCCGCCACCGCCGACGCCTCCTCCCCGCTCACCTGGATCTCGCCGATCGGCTGGTCGGAGAACCTCCGCCCGTACGCCGGGGAACGCTGGTGGGTGCTGCCGCTGTTCGTCGCGGCGGCCGCGCTGGCGGTGAGCGCCGCCTACGCCCTGACCGCCCGCCGCGACATCGGCATGAGCTTCCTGCCCGCCCGCCCCGGACCGGCCGCCGCACCCCGCTCCCTGAGCGGCCCCTTCGGCCTGGCCTGGCGGCTCCAGCGCACCACCCTGCTCGGCTGGACGCTCGGCTTCCTGTGCGCCGGCGGGATCTTCGGCGGAATCGCCAAGGGCGCCTCCGACCTGGTCGGCGGCAATCGGCAGACGCGGGAGATCTTCGAGCGGATGGGCGGGCAGCAGGGGCTGACCGACGCCTTCCTGGCCACGATGCTGGGCATGCTCGGCATGGTCGCGGCGATCTACGCGACCGGTGCGGTGCTCCGGCTGCGGAGCGAAGAGACCGGTGAGCGCGCGGAGCCCGTGCTGGCGGGCGCGGTGGGCCGGCTCCGCTGGGCCGGCAGCCATCTGGCCGTCGCCTACGCGGGCACCGCCGTCATCCTGGCGTTCGGCGGCCTGGCCCTGGGCCTGTCGTACGGCGTCTCGGCCGGCGACATCGGCGGCCACCTGGGCCCGGTGCTGGCGGGCGCCCTCGCGCAGGTCCCGGCCGTCTGGACGCTCACCGGGCTGGCGGTCCTGGTCTTCGGGGTGCTGCCCAGGGCCACCACCGCCGTCTGGGCCGTGGTGGGCGGCTGCCTGGCCATCGGGTGGATCGGGCCCAGCCTGAAGTTCCCCCAGTGGGCCATGGACCTCTCGCCGTACGGCCATCTGCCCAAGCTCCCCGGAGCCGAGGCCGCCGCGGCCCCGTTCCTCTGGCTCCTGGGCCTGACCGTCCTCTTCACCGCCGTCGGCCTCGCCGGTTTCCGCCGACGCGACATCGGCTGAGCACCGGGCGGCGGTTTCACGTGAAACCGCCGCCTCCACATCCGTGCGCCGCCGGAGCTGTAGCGGACTCCGGCGGCGCACCTGTTTGTCCACAGCCTGTGGACGGCGAACCCTCAACCCCCGGGCGTCACCAGTCGCGCCTCGTACGCGAACACCGCCGCCTGGGTGCGGTCGCGCAGCCCCAGCTTCACCAGGATGCGGCTGACGTGCGTCTTGACCGTGGATTCCGCGACGACGAGATGCGCGGCGATCTCACCGTTCGACAACCCCTGGGCCACCAGCACCAGCACCTCCGTCTCCCGCTCGGTGAGATCGGCGATGCGCTCCTGGGCGGGGGCACGCGGGGTGCCCAGGCGGGAGAACTCGGAGATCAGGCGCTTGGTCACGGTCGGGGCGAGCAGCGCCTCACCGGAGGCGACGATGCGCACGCCCTCGGCGAGCTGGCCGGCCGAGGCGTCCTTGAGCAGGAAGCCGCTGGCTCCGGCACGCAGCGCCTGGTACACGTACTCGTCGAGGTCGAAGGTGGTCAGCACCAGGACCTTGGCGTCCGCGTTGGCGGCGACGATCTCGCGGGTCGCCTCCAGGCCGTTCATCTCCGGCATCCGGATGTCCATCAGGACGACATCGGGCTTGAGGACGGAGACCTTGCGCACCGCCTGGAGCCCGTCGACGGCCTCGCCGACGACCTCGATGTCCGGCATGGCGTTGAGCAGGACGGAGAAGCCCTCGCGGACCATCACCTGATCATCGACGATCAGTACCCGGATCATGCGCCGCTCCCCTTGGGCGTGGTCTCCCCCGCCGCGTTCGACACCGGGATGAACGCGGCGACCTCGAAGCCGCCGTCCTCGGTGTGATCGGCGGTCATCTCGCCGCCCAGCATTTGTACCCGCTCGCGCATGCCCAGCACGCCGTGCCCCGCGCCCGGGGACGGCTTGGCCAGCCGGCTCGGGGTGCCGTTGACGATCCGCAGGCCGATCCCGCCCAGGACGTAGGAGATCTCCACCCGGGCGTCGGCACCCGGCGAGTGGCGCAGCGCGTTGCTCAGGGCCTCCTGGACGATCCGGTACGCGGAGAGCTCCACACCCTGCGGCAGCGGCCGGGGCGAGCCGGTGATCACGGCCTCCACGGTCAGTCCCGCGCTGCGGACGCTGTCGAGCAGCGAGTCGAGGCTGGCGAGCGTCGGCTGCGGGGCCTCCGGGGCGCCGTCGGCGAAGGCGTCCGGGTCCTCGGAGCGGACCACGCCCAGGATGCGGCGGAGTTCGGTGAGCGCGGCGACGGCGTTCTCCCGGATCGTGGCGAAGGACGTGGCGAGTTCGGGCGGGGTGTTCTCGACCCGGTACGGGGCGGCCTCGGCCTGGATGGCGATCACGGACATGTGGTGCGCGACCACATCGTGCAGCTCGCGGGCGATGGTGGCACGCTCCTCCAGGAGGGTGCGCCGGGACCGCTCCTCGGCGGTGGCGGTCTGGGTCTCGACGACCTGCCGGCGCTCCTCGCGCCAGGCGCGCACCGCCGCGGCGGCGATCAGCACCAGACCGGAGAAGAACGCCACCGGCGGCACATCGCCCGCACCGTTTCCGCTGAACACCGACAGCACGCCGGTCACACCGAAGGTGACCAGCCACATCTCCATCGCCAGCCGCGGCCGGGTCCGCAGCACCACGAGGGCCATCACGGCCAGATGGACGGGGAAGGCCGCATCACCGAAGGGACTGCCGTACGGGGAGAAGGCCGAGGTGACGAACCACCCCGCGACCACCGCGAACAGCGAGATCCAGTACGCGCCCACCGGACGGAAGAGCGTCAGCGCGGGCGGGGCGGCCACCAGCAGGCCGTAGCCCGCCACCAGCAGGCCCCGCAGCGGGCCGATGTCGTAGCTCATGGCGAAGGTCGCGAGGAAGACCAGCACCGCGAAGCCGACCACCATGAAGTGCGGCAGCCAGCGCGCCCAGTGCCGGATCCGCTCGGGCAGCCAGGGCACCCACCGGGACACCTTGGCGTCCTCCAGCGGCGGCATCGGGCGGAAGGCGAAGGCGTCGACGAACAGGTCCTGGCGCAGGCGGTGCAGCGCGCCATGAGCTATCCGGGCCTCGGAGCGCAGGGTGCTCTGCGTCTGGGTCTTCTCGTTCACGCTGACAACGGTAAGCAGAGAGCGGCCCCCGGGCGTCCCCACCAGTGGGGATCTCCGGAGGTCCGTCTCAAGTACTACCCGTCGGTCACAACAGCGCGGACAGAAGGCGGCAGCTGGGCGTGCCGGGGGTGACCGGCGCGTAGTGGCCCACGCCGGGCAGCTCGCGCAGGTCCGTACCCTCGGGGTGCGCCGCCGCGTAGCGCTGGGAGACGCCGAGCGGGACATCGTCGTCGTCGGCGCCGTGCAGGATCGTGACCGGGACGCCCGGCGGCGGGCGGCGGGCGGGGTCCGCGGCGGCCAGGCGCTCCGGGAGCCCGGGGCCCGCGCCCAGGAGCTCGGCGACCGCGCCGTTGCTCAGCCGCAGCTCATGGGCGTGGGCGAGATCGGCGACCGGCGAGACGGCGATCACCCGGGTGGCCGGGGTGCCGGGGCGGGCCGCGGCCAGCAGCGCGAGATGGCCGCCCGCGGAGTGCCCCACCAGGACGACGCCCGCGGCGTCGGGGACCTCGCGCACCGCCGCCTCGACGCCCGCCGCGACGTCCTCGAACGTCTGCGGCGCACCGCCCCCGGCACCGACCCTGCGGTACTCCGCGAGCGCCACCGGCAGCCCCCGCCCGGCCAGCTCGGCGGCGAGCGGCGACAGATGACGGCGGTCGTAGGCCGCGCGCCAGAACCCGCCGTGCAGGAGCACCACCAGCGGACCGGGCGCCCCCGAGGGGCTGTCCGCGCCCGCCCGCGGCCCGTAGAAGTCGACGATCTGGTCCGGATGCGACCCGTACGCCACTGTGCGGTCCGGCGCCACCGGGGCGAGCCCCAGCAGCGCCGTCTCCTCGTCCGGCACGCTCACCCGCCCGCTCCGGCCGCTCGCGGCTCCTCCTCGGGCAGCGCCCCCAGCACCTCGCCCAGCGTCCACGCCGCCCGCTCCGCCTCCGCGAAGGAGGTGTAGAGCGGGGTGAAGCCAAAGCGCAGCACGTCGGGCCGGCGGTAGTCGCCGACCACCCCGCGCCGGATCAGCTCCTCCATCACCGCGCCGGCGCCCGCACACGCCAGCGACACCTGGCTGCCGCGCCGCTGGTGGTCCACCGGTGTGACCGACCGGGCCCGGCCCGGCGGTACGTAGGCGCCGACACACTCCAGGAAGAAGTCCGTCAGGGCCAGGCTCTTGGTGCGGACGTCCTCGATGGCGACCCCGTCCCAGGCCTCCAGCGCCGCCTCCAGCGCGAGCAGCGACAGGATGTCGGGGGTGCCGACCCGGCCGCGCGCCGCACCGTCCGCCGGGGCGTAGGCGGGGTCCATGGCGAACGGGTCGGCGTGCGAGTTCCAGCCCGGCAGCGGCGATTCGAACCGCTCCTGGAGGCTCTCGCGGACGTAGAGGTACGCGGGCGAACCGGGGCCGCCGTTGAGGTACTTGTACGTGCAGCCGACGGCGAGGTCGACGTGGTGCGCGTCGAGGCCCACCGGCAGGGCGCCGGCGCTGTGGCACAGGTCCCAGACGGCGAGCGCGCCCGCGGAGTGCAGCGCGTGGGTGATGCCGGGCAGGTCGTTGAGCTCGCCGGTGCGGTAGTCGACGTGGTTGACCAGCGCCAGCGCGGTCCGCTCGGTGACCTCGTCGGCGATCCGCGCGGGCTCCACCGGCCGCACCGCGAGGCCGGTCATCCGGGCCGCGGACCGGGCGATATAGCCGTCGGTCGGGAAGGTCGCGGCGTCGACCAGGATCTCCGTGCAGCCCTTGCCGGCCATCCGGACGCCACCGACCACGGCCTTGAAGATGTTGACGCTGGTCGAGTCGCCGACCACCACCCGGCCGGGGGCCGCCCCGATCAGCGGGGCGATCTTGTCGCCGATCCGCTCGGGCGCGGTCCACCAGCCGGATTCCGTCCAGGAGCGGATGCGCAGCTCGCCCCACTCGCGGCCGATGACCTCGGCGATCCGGCCGGGCACCGCGCGGGGCAGCGCCCCCAGGGAGTTGCCGTCGAGGTAGACCGTGTCGTCGAGGGTGAAGCGGTCGCGTATCTCGGCGAGCGGATCGGCGGCGTCCAACTGCCGGGCGCGGACGGCCTGTTCCCGCTCACCGGCGGACTCGGGGGCGCCGGCGTCACCGGAGGTTCGGGGAGTCTCAGACATGGCTGCGCGCCGTCCACAGCTCGGGGAAGACGTTCTTGCGGGCCCGCTTCTCCAACCAGGCCACACCCGCGGAACCGCCTGTTCCCATCTTCGCCCCCATCGCCCGCCGGGTCGCGACGAGGTGGTCGTTGCGCCAGCGCCACACCAGCTCGCCGACGTCGGTCAGCGCCTCGGCGAGCC
The DNA here is from genome assembly GCF_042749045.1 of Streptomyces sp. NPDC059008. Classification (NCBI taxonomy): domain Bacteria; kingdom Bacillati; phylum Actinomycetota; class Actinomycetes; order Kitasatosporales; family Streptomycetaceae; genus Streptomyces; species Streptomyces sp. NPDC059008. The sequence goes on from NZ_JBHYJC010000001.1 coordinate 35,651, forward strand.
GGAGCAGCTCCGACTCCTGCGGACCGGCGTAGACCTCGGCCCAGGCCGCCTCGACGGCCGGGTCCGGCTCGTAGCGCTGCGCCGGGTCCCGCCGCAGTACGGCCTCGGGGACGGCATGGCCACGCCGCGCGAGCAGTCGCAGCACCTCGTCCCACAGGCTCGGCTCCTGGAGTGCCTTCTCCAGCTCGGCGTGGACCCGGGGCGCGCCGCGGTGCGGCACCAGCATGGACGAGGACTTCTCGCCGAGCAGGAACTCCATCCGCCGGTACATCGCGGACTGGAACCCGCTGCCCTCGCCGAGCGCGCTGCGGTACGCGTTGAACTGCGCCGGGGTCAGCTTCGCGAGCGGCTTCCAGGCCGCGTTCAGCGCCTCCAGCTCGTGGCAGGAGCGGCGCAGCGCGTCCATCGCCACCGTCAGGTCGTCGCGGCGCAGCGCCTCGGCGGCGGTCTGCCACTCATGGACGATGACGGTGAACCACAGCTCCATGACCTGGGTGGTGACCAGGAAGACCATCTCGCCGGGGTCGTCGGAGAGCGGGTGCTGGAGGTGGGTGAGAACGTCCGCCTGGACGTAGTCCTCGTACGGGGTGGTACCTGCGAAGTCGAGGTTCGGGGTCTCAGGCTCCTGAGCCCCGCCGGTTACCTCGTGGGACATCGCTGTCTCCTCGAAACGTACTCCGGGTAGCGGTCCGCCCCTGCCATGCCGGCACGGGGGCCCCGGTCCCCACCGGGCATCTTCCGCAATGGTCCCCGCAGATGGCAAGGCCCGCCTGGTCAGAGAGCCAGGCGGGCCAGCTCACGGCTCAGGAGAGGGTGTCGGCCGCGGTCGGCGAGGAGTCGCGCAGGAAGGTCGTGCAGCGCTCGTACTCGTCCTGTTCGCCGATCGCCTGGGCGGCGCGGGCCAGGGCGTGCAGGGCCCGCAGGAAGCCGCGGTTGGGCTCGTGCTCGAAGGGCACCGGGCCGTGGCCCTTCCAGCCTGCCCGGCGCAGCGCGTCCAGGCCGCGGTGGTAACCGGTGCGGGCGTAGGCGTACGACTCGACGACCCGGCCTTGCGCGAAGGCGTCGTCCGCGAGCTGCGCCCAGGCCAGGCAGGAGGTCGGGTACTTCGCGGCGACATCGGACGGCGCGGTGCCCGCGGCCAGCAGCTCGCGGGGCTCCGGGTCGTCGGGCAGATGGGTCGGGGGCGGTCCCCCGAGCAGGTTCTCGTGAATGGCCATGGGTCTAGTGTCCCCTGTCCTTGGCTGTCCGGTGTCTGTCCGCTGCCTGTCCGCTGCGCTTTGCCCGCCTCCCACGTTTTTGGCTTTCTCGCCGTGGTGGTTGTTCGCCGTTGCGCCTGCGGCGGGCTGGGTGCCGCTGCGCGGGGCGTTTTCGGCAGCGGGTGCGGCCCTCCGGACTCCGTCCTGCGGTCCGCCCCCTCCCGGGGGTGGGGGGAGGGAAGACCGGTGGGAGTCCCCGTAAGCCCCCGTGTGCCGGTAGTCGACGGACAGGGCCCGCCCCCACCGGCCGCTTTTCCCACCCACCCACGGGAGGGGACAGACCGTAGGACGGAGTCCGTAGGGCTGTCACCGCACCCGACACACAAACGCCCGCCGCAGGCGCAACGGCGACAAACCCCCACGGCGGGAAAGCCGACAACGTGGGATGCGGGCCAAGCGCCTAGCGATCTCCCGGATCCAGCGGCGGTGCGCTCACCCCGCAGTGGTAGGCGCACTCGGGATGGCACCGCTTCTCGGGGGCCGGCTCAGGCCCCCTCAGGCGGACCGTAGACCAGGCGATCAGCGCGCCGGCCACCAGCACGCCGGCGCACAGCGGCATCGCGCGCCGGAACGTCGCCGCGAACTCCTCCGCCGAGCGGTACGCCTCCGGGCCCATGCCCGCCAGCAGCGGCAGCGCGGCCACCGCCATCAGGCCCGCGGCCCGCGCCGCCGCGTTGTTGATACCGCTGGCCAGGCCCGCCCGGTCGACGTCCACCGACGCCAGCACGGTCGCGGTGAGCGGCGCGACCAGCGTCACCATCCCCGCACCGAGCACCACCATCGCGGGCAGCACATCGGTGAAGTACGACGCCTCGGAGCCCACCCGCAGCATCAGCAGCATCCCGGCGGCGCAGAGCAGCGGGCCGACGGTCAGCGGGATCCGCGGCCCGATGCGCTCCCCCAGCTCCCCGGAGCGGGCGGACAGCAGCAGCATCAGCACGGTCGCCGGCAGCAGCGCGGTACCCGCCTGCACCGCCGAATAGCCCGCCACGACCTGCAGCTGGAGCACCGAGAGGAAGAAGAACCCGCTGAACGCGGCGTAGACGCACACCGTCACCACGTTGATGGCGGAGAACAGCCGGATACGGAAGATCGCGGGCGGCAGCATCGGATCGGCACGGCGCCCTTCGACGCGCACGAAGACCACCCCGAGCAGCACCCCGGCCACCGCGGGCACCAGCACGCCCGGCGCGGCGCCCCGGTCCGGCGCGGCGATCAGCGCATAGGTCACCCCGGCCAGCGCCAGCGCCCCCAGCACCGCGCCTTGTACGTCGAAGCCACCGCGCGCGCGGGCGTCCCGCTCCCGGGTCTCCGGTACGTGCCGCAGCGCCACCGGCACACAGACCGCGGCGAGCGGCACGTTCAGGAAGAACACCCAGCGCCAGCCGGGGCCGTCCACCAGCCAGCCGCCGACGAACGGGCCGACCGCCGCCGCCACCCCGCCGAGGCCCGACCAGGCGCCGACGCCCCGCGCCCGGTCGTCGGGGTGGAAGACGGCCTGGATCAGCGCCAGCGAGCCGGGGGTGAGCAGCGCCCCGCCGACGCCCTGCAGCGCCCGGGCCGCGATCAGCACCCCGGCGCCCGGCGCGAGGCCGCACAGCAGCGAGGCCGCGGCGAACCAGACCACGCCGATCACGAAGATCCGGCGCCGCCCGTAGCGGTCCCCCAGCGCCCCGCCCAGCAGGATCAGCGAGGAGAGCGTGAGCAGGTACGCGGTCACGGTCCACTGCAGGACCGCCAGATCCGCGTCGAGGTCCTCGCCGATCCTCGGCAGCGCGACATTGACGACCGTGCTGTCGAGCAGCGCCATGCCGGAGCCCAGCACGGCCGTGGTCAGCACCCACCGGCCCTGCGCCGAGGCCAGCCGGACCCCGCCGGGGGCTTGCGACCCACGCCGTTCGCTCATACGGCGAGCTTGCCCGGCGGCAGGGAGCCGCGCACGGCGAAGGCCCCGCACCTTACGGAAGATGCGGGGCCTCGGAGCCGTACGGGACTACTTGATCTTGGTGCCCGTGGAGCGCAGGTTGGCGCAGGCCTCGGTCACCCGCTTGGCCATACCGGCCTCGGCCAGCTTGCCCCAGCTGCGCGGGTCGTAGGTCTTCTTGTTGCCGACCTCGCCGTCGACCTTCAGCACGCCGTCGTAGTTGCGGAACATGTGGTCCGCGACCGGGCGGGTGAAGGCGTACTGGGTGTCGGTGTCCAGGTTCATCTTGACCACGCCGTTTTCCAGCGCGGTGGCGATCTCCTGCTCGGTGGAGCCGGAGCCGCCGTGGAAGACGAAGTCGAACGGGGCGGCCTTGCCGTACTTGGCGCCGACGCCCTCCTGGAGGTCCTTCAGCAGCTCGGGGCGGAGCACGACGTTGCCCGGCTTGTACACGCCGTGGACGTTGCCGAAGGAGGCGGCGAGCAGGTAACGGCCCTTCTCGCCGAGACCGAGCGCCTCGGCCGTACGCAGCGCGTCGTCGACCGTGGTGTACAGCTCGTCGTTGATCTCGTGGGTGACGCCGTCCTCCTCGCCACCGGTCGGGGTGATCTCGACCTCAAGGATGATCTTGGCGGCGGAGGCCTTGGCCAGCAGCTCCTGGCCGATGGCCAGGTTGTCGGCCAGGTTCTCGGCCGAGCCGTCCCACATGTGCGACTGGAACAGCGGGTTCTGGCCCTTGGCCACCCGCTCCGCGGAGATGTCGATCAGCGGGCGGACATACCCGTCCAGCTTGTCCTTGGGGCAGTGGTCGGTGTGCAGCGCGACGGTGATGTCGTACTTGGCCGCGACGACGTGCGCGAACTCGGCGAGCGCGACGGCGCCGGTCACCATGTCCTTGTTGTACTGGCCGCCCAGGAACTCCGCGCCACCGGTGGAGATCTGGATGATGCCGTCGCTCTCGGCCTCGGCGAAGCCCCGCAGCGCGGCGTGCAGCGTCTGCGTCGACGTGACGTTGATGGCCGGGTAGGCGAACTTGCCTGCCTTCGCCCGGTCCAGCATCTCGTTGTAGACGTCGGGGGTTGCGATGGGCATCTGTCCGCTCCTTGTGTATGCGGGTGTGCGTTCTTGGCCCTGACCAGGCGAGGACTTCGCCGGGCCACATCTTTCCAGACTCGGCCGACAGCTCCACATCGCCCATCCGGCCGTCATGCGAAAGGGGTGCGGTGTTTCACGTGAAACACCGCACCCCCTCAACAAAGGCGCAGGTCAGCGCGGCACGTACCGGCTCTTGGGGCCCTTTGGCAGGCCTCAGCCCAGGCCGAGGTCACCGAGCTGGTAGCCCGTGATATAGGGCAGCCCGGCCTCGGCGATCGCCGACGCGGCGCCACGGTCGACGATCGTGGCGACCGCGACGACCTCGGCACCCGCCTCACGCGCCGCCTCGACGGCGGTCAGCGGCGAACCGCCGGTGGTGGAGGTGTCCTCGACGACCAGCACCCGGCGGCCCTTGATGTCCGGGCCCTCGATACGGCGCTGCATGCCGTGCGCCTTCTGGGCCTTGCGGACGACGAAGGAGTCCAGCCGACGGCCGCGGGCGGCGGAGGCGTGCAGCATCGAGGTGGCGACCGGATCGGCACCGAGCGTCAGTCCGCCCACCGCGTCGTAATCAAGGTCGGCGGTGATGTCCAGCATCAGCTGACCGACCAGCGGCGCGGCCTCGCCGTCCAGGGTGATCCGGCGCAGGTCGATGTAGTAGTCGGCCTCCTTGCCGGAGGAAAGCGTCACCTTGCCGTGCACCACGGCCTTGTCCTTGATCTGCTGCAGCAGCTCGCCGCGCACGTCGTCACTCATGCCCATGAGCTTAGGCGGTGCCCGGGGACAGGCTCCGCCAGCTCCACGTCGTGGAGATCTCCAGCGGGTCGATGGGGGTGACCAGGCACGGCAGTGTGTTGAGGCCGTTCGGCGGCCCGGACTGCGGCTCGACGCAGACCGCGGCCTCCTGCTCGTCGTAGACCACGACCCACTCGGCGCGGCTGGTGACCCTCAGCTCCAGACGGCCCGGCCAGGTGAGCGTGACATCGACGCCCCGCGGCATGCCGAAGCAGTCGTCCCAGGGCCCCGGCTTCGGCAAGATCCGCCGCCCGGTGGGGAGATGGTCGGCACCCCGCTCCTCCTGCCACTCCGGCGCGAAGTCGAGCCGCACGTCCTCACCGCCCTCGCCCAGATTGCGCAGGAACCAGGGGTGCCAGCCGGCCTGCGCCGGGAAGGAGTCGGCGGCCGCCTCGACGCCCATGGTGAGGGTGAGCGAACCGCCGTCCTCGGCCAGTTCGACGATCTGGGTGACCTGCCCCGGGTACGGCCACGGAGCAGCCGGGTCCGCGAGGTCGTAGGTGAAGACCGCCTGCGTCGCGCTCGAACGCGCGGTGCGCCAGCGGAGGTTGCGGCCGGTGCCGTGGATGGCGTGCGGTGCGGCGTTGACCGGCATCTGGTGCAGTTCCCCGCCGTTACGGAACCGGCCGTTCTCGATCCGGCCGCACCACGGGACCATCGGGAAGCAGCCGTAGTGGGTGCCCTGCCGCAGCAGCTCCGTACCGCCGACGCGGAGGCTGCCGATGCGGCAGCCGTTGTCCGGTTGAACGGTCACTTCGGCGGCCCCGGCCGCCAGCCGTACGCCCGCCGCCTGCGGCGCGGGCTGAGGGGGGTTGTCGGTGCTCACGGTCCGACCCTCCCATGTTTTCGGCTGTCCGCTGCGCTTTGCTGCGGCCCACGTTGTCGGCTTTCCCGCCGTGGGGGCTTGTCGCCGTTGCGCCTGCGGCGGGCGGTTGTGTGTCGGCTGCGGTGACAGCCCTACGGACTCCGTCCTACGGTCTGTCCCCTCCCGTGAGTGGGTGGAAGACAGCCCGGTGGGGGCGGGCCCTGTCTGCCGACTTCCTGCACACGGGGGCTTACGGGGACCCCCACCGGTCTTCCCTCCCCCCACCCCCGGGAGGGGGCGGACCGCAGGACGGAGTCCGGAGGGCCGCACCCGCTGCCGAAAACGCCCCGCGCAGCGGCACACAGCCCGCCGCAGGCGCAACGGCGACAAACCACCACGGCGGGCCAGCCAGAAAAGTCGGCCGCAACGGCGACAAACCCCCACGGCGGGAAAGCCGAAAACGTGGGAGGCGGGCAAAGCGCAGCGAACGGGCTATGCCCGCCGCCGCCTCAGCACGCGTCCCACCACCACCGCCGACGCCAGGACGACCGCCGCGGCCGGGGCCGCCCACCGCAGGGTCGCCGAGGTGCTGTTCGTCTCGGGTGCGGGTACCGGCGCGTAGCGTCCGCGGGGCGGAGCATGGTCGACCTCCTCCGCGCTGCGCCCGATCATCGTCCGGCGGGCGTGCGCGGCCTCCGCGGGGGCGGCGCCGTCCGCGTCCTCGCCATAGGCGTGCTCGGGGTGTGCGTCCCGCGCCGCGCCCTCCACGGCCTGGTCGTCCATCCCGGCCAGGTCGTCCGCCGCCCCGATGGCGTCCTCGTCGCTGAGCGGATCGAGGGAGGGCGGCGGCACCTCGGTGTCGAACACGCTGTGCCGGTCGGAGTCGTCGGCGTCGGCCACCGGCCGCTGCCGCAGATCCGCCGCCAGGTTCTCCGCGAAGCGGTCCAGCAGCCGACGGCCCGCGGACCGGGCGGCCTGGTCGCTGGCCTCGGCGAGCCGGCCGTCGCTGTGCAGCGTGCCGGCGCAGGCCAGGGTCGTACCGGGGCCGGGCTCGGTGGTCGGGGAGAGGCGTACGGCCAGCGTCAGCACGACCGCGCCGTCGCCCCGCGCCTCGGTGCCCTTCGCCTCCACGGTCACCGTGGCGGGCGCGCCGTCCTCGCCGGATCTGTCGTCCGCGGCGCCGCTGACCGTCAGCGTGCCGCGGTAGGTGATGGTGGAGCTTCCGATGCGCAGCCGCAGCCGGCCCTCGGGGCAGTGCGGGGCCGCGTCGGCGTCGAGCTGGACTCCCGGGACACAGCGCGCCACCCGCTCCGGCTCGGTGAGCGCCTGCCGCACGGTCCCGACGGGAAACGGAACGTACACCTCATGCTCCATGACATGGGAGCCTAATTCCTTCTCCGGCGCCGAGGGGACCCCTTGGCGGGTGTGGGCGCTGTGCGCGTCGGTCCGGCCGGCCCCGAGCCCGCCGTCGGCCGCGCGCACGGTGGCCCGTCGCATCAGTCCAGATACCGCGGGTGCATCAGCGTCGACGGCGGCAGTCCGGACATCCTGGCCCGGGTCGCGCCGCTCCGGCCGGCCAGCAGCTCGTCGACGGTGAGACCCCCCAGGCGCGGCGCATCGGACGCGCGCACGAACCTCGGGGTGCGCCGGGCGGCCAGTACGAAGCCCCAGTAACGCGGCCCGCCGGACGAGGGGACCGTGGTGCGCGCCGCCACGGCCGCCGACCGGGCCGGTCCCCCCAGCCGGTCCGGGCCGCCGGAGACGTCCGCGGGTCGGCCCGGCAGCCGGTACGGGACGGTCGCCAGACCCACCGACCGCACCGTCGTCTCCACCGTCCAGTACGACCGGGCCCGCGTGCCCGGCGGCCCGGCGTGCACCACCAGCCGCCCGTCGCGGGCCAGCATCCGCGCCGCCAGGCCGTAGAACTCCTGGGAGTAGAGCTTGGTGCTGGCGGTGATCCCGGGGTCGGGGAGATCGGAGACGATGACGTCGTACGGGTCCGGGGGCCGGCCGTGCGCACCGTGCCGCCGCAGCCAGTCGAAGGCGTCGGCGGTGACCACATGCACCCGCGGATCGTCCAGGGAGTGCTGGTTGAGGCGCGAGAGCCCGGGGTCGGTGCGCGCCAACCGCACGACGCCGGGGTCGAGTTCGACGACGGTCACCGAGCGGACCCCGCCATGGCGGAGGATCTCGCGCACTGCCAGGCCGTCGCCACCGCCCAGGACCAGCACCCGGGCGTGCGGTCCCCCCGCCAGCGCCGGATGCACCAGCGCTTCGTGGTAGCGGAACTCGGTGTCCGCGCTGACCCGCAACCGCCCGTCCAGATACAGCTCCAGCGGCTGGCCGGAACCTTTCCTCCCCCGTCCCGCACCGACGACGGGCCCCGTGCCACCGGTCATCACCACTTCCTGGACGCCGGTCTGCACCGCGACCCGCGCCGACGAGCCGTACACCGCCCGCCGGGCGGCGCGTTCGAACGGCGTGGCCAGCAGCACCCCCGTGGCCAGCAGCGCGAGCACCAGGACGTTGATGCCGAACAGCGTCCAGCGGGCGCGGGCGGTCAGATCGCGGCGGAACAGCCACAGCACCAGCACGCCCCCGGCCGCCGCGTTGACCGCGCCGGTGACCAGCGCGCCGGTCAGCTGGCCCAGGCTCGGCAGGAGCAGAAAGGGAAAGGCCAGTCCGCCGACGAGGGCACCGACGTAGTCCGCGGCGAACAGGTCGGCGACCGCGCCGCCCGCGTCCTGCCGACGGACCCGCTGGATCAGCGTCATCAGCAGCGGTACCTCGGCGCCGATCAGCACGCCGATGGCCAGGGAGAAGCCGACGAGTGCGGAGCGGGACTGGCCGTACCACGCGAAGCAGGCGTAGAGCGCCATCGCGGAGCAGCCGCCGACCAGCGCGAGGCCGGCCTCGACCGCGCCGAAGCCGACCGCCGCCCGGCAGCGCATCCGCTTGGCGAGCAGCGCGCCGACGCCCATCGCGAAGACCATGACGGACAGCACGACCGAGGCCTGGGTGACCGAGTCGCCGACCAAGTACGTCGCCAGGGCGACCAGTTCGAGTTCGTAGACCAGGCCGCAGGCGGCGCAGACGAAGACCACGGCGAGGACCAGCAGCCTGCCGAGCCCGGCCGGCACGGGAAGTCGCGCCGGTGTCATGGCCTCCGGCGGCCCGAGGGCGCCGGTAAAAGCGGACTCTGGCGGGTCGATCATGAAATGAACGCTACGTGACGATTCGACGCCTCTAGGTCACCCACACGAGTGCACTCTGCGGGCTACACGCGTCAGTTGGGGCGATGTCGATGCGTGGGGCAGATCGAGGCTCCCGCGCCGCACGCCCGGCGCACACAACGCCGCACGCGCCCCAGCGCACCTCAGGGCCCGGGGCGCGCACTCCCGACGACCCCCACACCCCCTCGCCCCCGACTCCGCTGCGCCCGCCGGCGACGCCGACCCGCCTGGTCACTTCCGCCGGTGCCCCGTTAGACCGCCGCGACCGCCGCACGTACGCCCACGCGGGTACGGGTGGCCACCAGGCGGCCCTCCTGCGGGTACGCGTGCCAGGTCCGCCAGCGCACCTGCCCCTGCTGACACTGCGCCAGCATCGCGGTGAAGGCGTGCGGCGAGCCGGGGAACGTACCGGCCAGGCCGTGCGGATGCTCGGCGACCAGCGCGAGCAACTCCTGCGCGCGACCCGCGAACGAGCCGCGCGAGAGCGTCTCCACGTGCGCGGCGAATTCGTACTCCCAGTCACCAAGGCGCTTGGCCACACCGAGCGGCAGCGGGGTGCTGCTGCCCGGCATACAGGCGACCGTCTCGGAACAGGTGCCGTGCTCCTCTTCGAGAAGCACCTGGTGAGAGGCGCCCAGCAGTCTCAACTGCACCTGCGCACCGTGGAGTTGGAGGTCGAGGACGGCGAGGGCCGGCAGGGGTTCCCTGCCCAGCGCCCAGGCCAGGTCGGATGCACGGGTATCGGTGTACGCCGTCGTCAAAGTGGTGAGCATGGGTCGGCTCCGCAAGCACGCAGTGGAATGGTGGGCCGGCCCGCCCGAGAAGGATCAGGGATGCACGTCTGCCCGCCGGCTCGTGCCCACGTGGGATCGGAGAACGTGGGGGATTCTCTATGAAGAGGGAATCATGAAAGCCCGGTCGACCACAGTCTTTTTACCCAACTTCGCCGGGTTTCCATCCCCTAGAGGGCCATGCAGTTCAACTGTTCAACATCCTTACGACCAGCGGGTGTTGGCCCCTTCGCCCACACCCGCCGGGCGCATATGCGAAGGGGCAAGAGCCACCCGCATGTGTGCAGCTGAACGGGCCCTTCGGCCGGTCCGGCCGGCGCCGTACGGAGGTACCGCGCCGGTGCTCAGCAACCCCCGCCGCCGCCACCGCCGCAGCCGCCACCGCCACCGCCGCCGCAGGAGGAGGAGCCGCCGCCGCACGAGTGGCCGCCGTGGTGCCCGCCCCCGTGGTGGCCGCCGCCCGAATCCGCTCCGCCGGCGGCCCACCAGCTGCCGCTGCTGCTACTGCTACTGCTACTGCTACTGCTACTGCTCGACTTGCGGTAGCCGCTCCCGCCCCGCCCGCCGGTGCCGCTCCGCGAGGCCAGGGCCACCAGCCCGATCACCACCGCGCAGATCACCAGGAAGACCACGATTCCCATCTGCCTCACACTCCCTTTCGTTCCCCCCGAAGCGTGGGGGCACCTCCCACGCCCTTTAGGCAGTGGGGGCGCATCGCTCCGTCCGGCGCCCCGTGCGCCGCTCGCGGCGCCGTCCGCGCCGCCGGCCGTCCGCGTCGACGGCCGTCACAGTCCTGTACGCGGGGCTGATGCCCGAGCCCGGGAGTCTCAAAGCACAGTTGAGGAAGTCCAGAGGTTCGGCGGAGGATGGCGCGCATGGACCGACCGCTGCTCAATCGCCGCCTCGCCGAATTCGGCACCACGATCTTCGCCGAAATGTCAGCACTCGCCCTACGGACCGGCTCCATCAACCTCGGCCAGGGTTTCCCCGACGCCGACGGTCCGGAGGAGGTCAGAGAGGCAGCGGTCCGTGCCCTGCGCGACGGCCGCGGCAACCAGTACCCGCCCGGCCCCGGCGTCCCCGAACTGCGCACCGCCGTCGCCGCCCACCAGGAGCGCTTCTACGGCCACCTCGGCCTGGCCTACGACCCCGACACCGAGGTCCTGGTCACCGCCGGCGCGACCGAGGCCATCGCGGCCTCGCTGCTCGCCCTGCTGGAGCCGGGCGACGAGGTCATCGCGCTGGAGCCGTACTACGACTCCTACGCCGCCTGTATCGCGATGGCCGGCGGCCGGCGCGTACCGGTGACCCTGCACGCCGATCCGGAGTCCGCGACCTACCGCCTCGACCTGGACGAGCTGCGCGACGCCGTCACCGACGACACCCGCCTCATCCTCCTCAACACCCCTCACAACCCCACCGGTACGGTCCTGACCCGCGCCGAGCTCACGGCCATCGCCGAGCTGGCGGTGGAGCGCGACCTCCTCGTCATCACCGACGAGGTCTACGAACACCTCGTCTTCGAGGGCGAGCACCTGCCCCTCGCGTCCTTCCCCGGGATGCGCGACCGCACCGTCACCATCGGCTCGGCCGGCAAGACCTTCTCCTTCACCGGCTGGAAGGTCGGCTGGGTCACGGCGGCGCCGGAGCTGGTGAGCGCGGTCCGCTCCGCCAAGCAGTTCCTCACTTTCGTCTCCGCCGGCCCCTTCCAGTACGCCGTGGCCGAGGCCCTCGCCCTGCCCGACGACTACTACACCGGCCTGCGCGACGATCTGCGCGCCAAGCGCGACATCCTGGCGACCGGCCTCGCCGACGCCGGCTTCCAGGTCTTCCGCCCGTCGGGCACGTACTTCATCACCACCGACATCCGCCCCCTCGGCGAAAAGGACGGCTTCGCCTTCTGCCGCGCCCTGCCCGAACGCGCCGGCGTCGTCGCCATCCCCAACGCCGTCTTCTACGACCACAAGGACCGGGGCGCACCGTACGTCCGCTTCGCCTTCTGCAAGAGCGTCGATCTGCTGCAGGAGGCGGCGGGCCGGCTGAAGCGGCTCTGAAGGGTCCGTCGACGCCCTTCTCCGCCCCCCGCACGCAGACGAAGGCCCCGGAGCCGACAGCTCCGGGGCCTTCGCAGCCGGGTGGGTGTGGGACGGACGGGGCTCAGGCCTCGTCGTCGCCCGGCTTGTCGTCGGAGTCGCCTTCGATCTCGGCCTCCAGGCCGAGCTGCTCGACGATCCACTTGTCGAATTCGATCGAGGCGCGGACCCAGCTGACCGTGCTCGACACAAAGTGTTCGAGCGAGACGCCGGTGCCGATCAGCATCGATGCCTCACCGATCAGACGGACCGTGCCGTCGTCATGGGTGTGGGTGTAGGCCTTGGGCCACAGCGTCCGGCGGTTCCAGTCGTCGATCGCCTCCAGCAGCTTCGACTTCTCGTCGATGCCGTGGGCACGGTCGTAGAACGTACGGACGGAGAAGATCTGCTGCTCCTCCTCGCCCCGGAACATGAAGTACGTGCGGAACTGCTCCCACGGGGCGGCGAGGTCACCCTCCTCGTCGACTACGTACTTCAGCTCCATCTGGTCGAGGAGCTGCTTGACCAGGTCCTGGTCTGGCACGACGGGACCATCAGGCCCCGACGGCTCGGGTTCGGGCTGGCCCCCGAAATTCGGAATCGAGGACGGGTCGATGCTCACCGTGGAATTCCCTTCGTATGGTCCTTGCCATCCTCCCCCACATCCGCCCCGTCCTGGCAAGCCCGGAGGGGCCGGTGCGGGCAAGCTGTCGGTCAAGGCAACGATCCGGCGGCACGATCAGGCACCCGGACCGGTCCGCCGGGCCGGCCCGGGAGCCGTCCTCGCAGCTCAGGCCGCCCCTTCTCGCAGCGGCAGCACCGCCAGCCGATCGCCGTCGACATCCACCCGCACGGTGTCCCCGTCCAGCACGTCACCCGCCAGGATGGCGCGCGCGAGCTGGTCGCCGATGGCCGTCTGGACCAGGCGGCGCAGGGGGCGCGCACCGTAGGACATGTCGGGGGCGGGGGCGCCGTCGACCGGCTCCTGGCCGAGCCAGGCGAGCCAGGTCAGGGCGCGGTCGGTGACGTCCAGCGTCAGCCGGCGCTCGCCGAGGCGGCGCTGGAGGTGGTCGAGCTGGAGCCGGGCGATCCGCTGCAGCTGGTCCGTGCCGAGCGGGTGGAAGACCACCACGTCGTCGAGCCGGTTGAGGAACTCGGGCCGGAACGAGGCCCGGACCGTCTCCAGCACCTTCTCCCGCTTCTCGTCCTCCTTCAGCAGCGGGTCCATCAGGAAGGCGGAGCCGAGGTTGGAGGTCAGGATCAGGATGGTGTTGCGGAAGTCGACCGTACGGCCCTGGCCGTCCGTGAGCCGTCCGTCGTCGAGCACCTGGAGCAGGATGTCGAAGACCTCGTGATGGGCCTTCTCCACCTCGTCCAGGAGGACGACGGAGTACGGGCGGCGGCGGACGGCCTCGGTGAGCTGGCCGCCCTCCTCGTAGCCGACGTAACCGGGCGGCGCGCCCACCAGGCGGGCGACGGAGTGCTTCTCGCCGTACTCCGACATGTCGATCCGGACCATCGCCCGCTCGTCGTCGAAGAGGAAGTCCGCGAGCGCCTTGGCCAGCTCGGTCTTGCCGACGCCGGTCGGCCCGAGGAAGAGGAACGAGCCGGTGGGGCGGTCCGGGTCGGCGATCCCGGCGCGGGTGCGCCGCACCGCGTCGGAGACCGCCCGGACGGCCTCGGCCTGGCCGATCAGCCGCTTGCCGAGCTCGTCCTCCATGCGCAGCAGCTTCTGGGTCTCGCCCTCCAGCAGACGGCCCGCCGGGATGCCGGTCCAGGAGCCGACCACATCGGCGATGTCGTCCGGACCGACCTCCTCCTTGACCATGGACTCCTTGGACGCCTCCTGCTCGGCCTCGGCGGCGGCCGCCGCCTCGAGCTCCTGCTCGACGGCCGGGATCTCGCCGTAGAGCAGCTTGGAGGCGGTGTCGAAGTCACCGTCGCGCTGGGCGCGCTCGGACTGGCCGCGCAGGTCGTCGAGCTTCTCCTTCAGCTCGCCGACCCGGTTGAGGCCCTGCTTCTCCTTCTCCCAGCGGGCGGTCAGGCCGCGCAGCTCCTCCTCCTTGTCGGCGAGGTCCTTGCGCAGCTTCTCCAGCCGCTGGACGGAGCCGGCGTCGGTCTCGTTCTTGAGCGCCAGCTCCTCCATCTTCAGACGGTCGACGGCGCGCTGCAGCTCGTCGATCTCCACGGGCGAGGAGTCGATCTCCATACGGAGTCGCGAGGCCGCCTCGTCGACGAGGTCGATGGCCTTGTCGGGCAGGAAGCGGGAGGTGATGTAGCGGTCGGAGAGGGTGGCGGCGGCGACCAGCGCGGAGTCGGCGATCTGCACCTTGTGGTGCGCCTCGTAGCGGCCCTTGAGACCGCGCAGGATGGCCACCGTGTCCTCGACGGTGGGCTCGGCGACCAGCACCTGCTGGAAGCGCCGCTCCAGCGCCGGGTCCTTCTCGATCCGCTCGCGGTACTCGTCGAGCGTCGTGGCACCGACCATCCGCAGTTCGCCGCGGGCCAGCATCGGCTTGAGCATGTTGCCGGCGTCCATGGACGAGTCGCCGCCGGCGCCCGCACCGACGACCGTGTGCAGCTCGTCGATGAAGGTGATGATCTGGCCCTCGCTGGACTTGATCTCCGCCAGGACCGTCTTCAGCCGCTCCTCGAACTCACCGCGGTACTTCGCGCCCGCGACCATCGCCCCCAGGTCGAGCGCGACCAGCCGCTTGTTGCGCAGCGACTCGGGCACATCGCCCTTGACGATCCGCTGGGCCAGGCCCTCGACGACGGCGGTCTTGCCGACGCCCGGCTCGCCGATCAGCACCGGGTTGTTCTTCGTCCGGCGGGACAGCACCTGCACCACCCGGCGGATCTCGTGGTCCCGGCCGATGACCGGGTCGAGCTTGCCCTCGCGGGCGGCCGCCGTGAAGTCCGTACCGAACTTCTCCAGCGCCTTGTACGTGCCCTCCGGGTCGGGGTTGGTCACCCGCTGCCCGCCGCGGCTCGCCTCGAAGGCGGCCAGCAGCTTCTTGGCGGAGGCGCCCTGCTGCTCCAGCAGCTCGCCGGTGCGGCCGCCCTTGGCGGCGATCCCGATCAGCAGATGCTCGGTCGAGACATAGGCGTCGCCCAGCTCCTTGGCCCGCTGGGTCGCGTCCGCGATCGCGGTGAGCAGATCGCGGTCCGGCTGCGGCGGGGCGACCGTCGAGCCCTGCACGCTGGGCAGCGCGGCGAGCTGGCGCTCGGCGCCGTTGCGCAGCACGGCGGCGTCCGCCTCGACGGCGGCCAGCAGGTCCATGATGTTCTCGTTGTCCTGCCCGGCCAGCAGCGCCAGCAGGAGATGCGCGGACGTCATGTCCGCATGCCCGGCGGTGATCGCCCGGTCATTGGCGGCGCTCAGCGCCTCCCGGCTCTTGTTGGTCAGCTCGGCGTCCACGGCCCGGTGTCCTCCCTGTGTGTGCTGTTCCGATGCTTCTGCTTGCAGGTACCAACGTGCAATAAGTTGAGTCTATTCCACTCAAGGCTCTACTCACGGCTCACCCCTGCGGGGGAATCGCCTCCGAATATGCCTCTGTCACTGGCCCAATCGGTCAAAGCTGGCCTTCAACCACAAGGAGGTGCAGCATGACGGCTATGGCACACGAGCCGATGGCGAACGACGTAGAAACCCTCCTGGATTACTTCCTCGCCCTGAAGATCCCAAAGGGTTTCCGGGCCGAGCTGATCGAGGGGGAGATCATTGTGACGCCACCGACTGACGGAGACCACGAGGACTACCTCAGCACGCTGAAGCGGCAGATCCTGAGGCAGTCCGTATCCGATATGGACGAATCCGCCAACAAGGGCATCAAGGCGCCCAGCGACAGTCGAGACCCCGACAATCGGCTCATCCCTGATGCCGTCTACGCCCCACGCGAGCTGCGCATCTTCCGAGGGGCGGAGCCGTGGATGCCATGCGCCGGCATCACCATGGTCGTCGAGGTGACATCGACCAAGCCCCGTAACGACCGCGAGGACAAGAGGCGCGCCTACGCCCGCGCCGGCATCCCGCTGTACCTCCTCGTCGATCGCGACAAGTCCACGGTGACGCTGTTCAGTGATCCTTCCGCGGAAGACTACGTAGGCAACACCACGTCCCCCTTCGGCAAACCCCTCCCCCTCCCCGCCCCCTTCTCCTTCGACCTGGAGACGACCGACTTCGTCTGACCAGCCGGGGGCCGGAGCCCGGGCACTCCCCTCTACTCTGGCCCCCATGGCCCACGACCTCTCCGCCCTCAGCCCCGAGTACCTCGCCTTCTGGGGCGAGTACCTGATGCCGACGCTCACCACGCTGCGTACGGACGGGACGCCGCATGTCGTCCCCGTGGGCGTCACCTACGACGCCGGGCAGCGGATCGCGCGGGTCATCACCCGCAAGGACAGCACCAAGGTCAAGAACATCCTCGCCGCCGGAGCGGACGGCGCGACCGTCGCCGTGTGCCAGGTCGACAAGGGCCGCTGGGCGACCCTGGAGGGCGTCGCGCGGGTGCGCACGGACGCCGAGACGGTGGCCGACGCGGTGCGCAGGTACGCCGAACGGTACGGGCGGACGCCGTCGCCGAACCCCGATCGAGTCATGATCGAGATCGCGGTGACCCGGGCGATGGGGCGGGCCTGAGAGCCCGTATCCGCACCGCCGGGACGGACCTGGCCGAAAACACACCCTCCACAGCAGACGACAACTGCCCAACTGGTACTCAGGTACGACAGGAAACCGAACAGCGCCGCGCAACGAACGGGCGGGATCGGACCTGTCCCGTGCACAAGACGGCAGCTGGAGGCCGCATGGCGTCGGCATTGAGCATCGTGACGACCGTTCCGCGCCCACCGCGCCCCGCCCCACCGAGACCGCACGCCGAGCTCTGCCCGCGCTGCGGTGGCCAACTCGCCGTGAACCAGGACGGCTGGAAGATCTGCCACGCCTGCGGTTACGCCTCGCCGCCCGGCACAGCCCCTCCACCACGGGCCGCCCTCGGGGGTATCGTCGCCCCCACAGTCGCCACGCCCCGGAGGGCACGATGAACTCGGTCCGAGTCACGGCGATCGCCTGCCTGATGCCGCTGTCCGAACTGGACGAGGATCCGTTCCTGGTCGACGACCGCAGCCAGCACGACATGTGCCAACAGTGGGCGGCGGCCCGTGACTACCACCTGACCTGCCAGCTCAGCCTGCATCAGCTGCGCGCCGACCACCGCGCGCTGTGGCGGGACGTCGAAGAGGGCCTGGTCGATGTGTTCGTCACGCCCAACCGCCGGGCGCTGGAGAACGCCATCGACGGCGCCGACGAGTTCTCCGCACGGTGCGCGGCGGCCGGCGTACGGCTGGAGACCGCCGACCTCGACGAGCCGGTCTACACGTTGGCGATGAAGTCGCAGGTGCACCGGCGGCTGTCGATGCCGACGGCCGGGTACAACGGCTGCTGACCGGCCCGGCGCACGGCGGAGCACACTCACGGAGATGACAAAAAGGGCCGGGATCACCCGGCCCTTTTCGCCACGTGGATGCGCGGCGCGCCCCGCGTCCGCTACTCGGACCGCTTGGGCCGCCACACCACCAGCGCACTGGTCTGCTGGACGTCCTGATACGGCACCAGGTCACGCCGGTAGGAGGCGTGCACCGCCGCCTCCCGCTGCCGCATCGCGCTGGCCGCGCCCTCCAGGGCGCCCTGCAGCTCCGCGACCCGCTGCTGCAGGGCCGCGACCTGGTTCTCCAGCTCGATGATGCGCTTGATGCCGGCGAGGTTGATGCCCTCGTCCTGGGACAACTGCTGCACCGTACGGAGCAGTTCGATGTCCCGGGCCGAATAGCGGCGGCCGCGCCCGGCCGTGCGGTCCGGCGAGACCAGACCCAGCCGGTCGTACTGCCGCAGGGTCTGCGGATGCAGTCCGGAGAGCTGAGCCGCGACGGAGATGACGTACACCGGCGACTCATCGGTCAGTTCATACGGATTACGACGCTGCCCGCCCCGGCTGTCCATCTCAGTCTCCCTTCGCGGCCTGGAACAGCTCCGCCCGCGGGTCGTGCCCCGCGGTCGCCTCGCGATAGGACTCCAGCGCTTCCTTCGCCTTGTCGCCGAGGTCCTCGGGGACGAGCACCTCTATGGTGACCAGCAGATCACCGCGGGTGCCGTCCTTACGGGCCGCGCCCTTGCCGCGGGCCCGCATCGTGCGTCCGTTGGGGGTGCCGGCCGGCAGCTTCAGCGTGACCGGCGGGCCGCCCAGCGTCGGCACCTTCACCTCGCCGCCGAGCGCGGCCTCCGGGAAGGTGACCGGCACCGTGACGGTGAGGTTGTCGCCCTTGCGTCCGAAGACCGGGTGGGCGCCGACATGCACGACGACATACAGATCGCCGGCCGGGCCGCCCTGCTCGCCCGGGGCGCCCTTGCCGCGCAGCCGGATGCGCTGCCCGTCGGAGACGCCCGCGGGGATGCGGACCTGCATCGTGCGGGCGCTCGTCGCGCGTCCGCTGCCCTTGCAGACCTCGCAGGGGTCCTGGGCGATCAGGCCCCGGCCCTTGCAGTCGGCGCACGGGTCGGTCAGCGAGAAGCCGCCGCCCGCACCCCGGCTGACCTGGCCGGTGCCGACACAGGTCGGGCAGACCCGAGGAGTACCGTTTTTGTCGCCGGTCCCCGAACACGCCTTGCAGGGCGCCTGGCTGGACATCCGCAGCGGGACCGTGGCCCCGTCGACCGCCTCGGTGAAGCTGAGCGTCACCTCGGACTCGATGTCCTGGCCGCGCCGCGGCTGGGTACGCGTACCCGCGCCGCCGCGGTTGAACAGGCCGCCGAAGACGTCCCCGAGCCCGCCGCCGAAGCCCCCGGCCCCCCCGGCTCCGCCCGAGCCCCCGAAGAGGTCGCCCAGGTCGAAGTTGAAGCTGCCGCCGCCCCCGCCGGGGCCGGGACGGAAGCCGCCGTTGCCGAACAGCGCCCGGGCCTCGTCGTACTCCTTGCGGCGCTTGGCGTCGCCCAGGACGTCGTTGGCCTCGGAGATCTCCTTGAAGCGCTCCTCGGCCTTGGCGTCGCCCTTGTTGGCGTCCGGGTGGTTCTCCCGGGCCAGCTTGCGGTACGCCTTCTTGATCTCCGCTTCGGTGGCGTCCTTGGGGACGCCGAGGACCTTGTAGTAGTCCTTCTCGACGAAGTCCTTGGTGCTCATCCCCGACGTCCCTCCTTTCCTGCGGTTTTCTCGTTGGTCCTCACGTCAGCCCTCGTCCGGGCCACCGCTCTCCTCGTCCGAGGCCTTGGCCTCGTCCTCGGATCCGGACTTGGCGCTCTGCGCGCCCGGCTGCGGCTCGGCGACGGCGACCCGCGCGGGGCGGATCGTTCGCTCACCGATGCGATACCCGGGCTGCAGGATCGCAACGCACGTCGTCTCGGTGACATCCGGCGCGTACGAGTGCATCAGCGCCTCGTGGATCGTCGGGTCGAAGGGCTCGCCCTCCTTGCCGAACTGCTGCAGACCCAGCTTGGCGACCACGGTCTCCAGCGATTCGGCCACCGACTTGAAGCCGCCGACCAGTTCACCGTGCTCGCGGGCGCGGCCGACGTCGTCGAGCACGGGCAGGAGCTCGGACAGGAGGTTCGCCGCGGCGATCTCCTTGACCGTGACCCGGTCCCGCTCCACCCGACGGCGGTAGTTCTGGTACTCCGCCTGGAGCCGCTGGAGGTCCGCCGTGCGCTCGTTGAGCGCGGTACGCACCTGGTCCAGCTGCGCCTGGAGCGCTACGTCCTGTACGTCCCCGGCCGGGGCCGAGCCCGCCTTGTCGGCGGACTCGGCCTCCTGCGCCGCGTCTTCGGGAGCGGCGTCGGAGGGGACGTCAGGCTTCTCTTCGAAACCCGGGGTCTCCTCCGTCACGCGGCACCGTCCTTCTTGGGCTTCTCGTCGTCGACGATCTCGGCGTCCACGACGTCGTCCTCGGCCTTGGGCTGCTCGCCCGCGGCACCGGCCTCGGCACCGGCAGCGCCCTGCGCGGCCTGGGCGTCGGCGTACATGGCCTGGCCGAGCTTCTGGGAGACGGCCGCGACCTTCTCGGTGGCGGTGCGGATCTCCGCGGTGTCCTCGCCCTTGAGCTTCTCCTTCAGCTCGGCGACGGCGGTCTCGACCTCGGTCTTGACCTCACCGGGGACCTTGTCCTCGTTGTCCTTGAGGAACTTCTCGGTCTGGTAGACCAGCTGCTCGCCCTGGTTGCGGGTCTCGGCGGCCTCGCGGCGGCGGTGGTCCTCGTCCGCGTACTGCTCGGCCTCCTGGCGCATCCGGTCGACCTCGTCCTTCGGCAGCGAGGAGCCGCCGGTGACGGTCATCTTCTGCTCCTTGCCCGTGCCCAGGTCCTTCGCGGTCACGTGCATGATGCCGTTGGCGTCGATGTCGAAGGAGACCTCGATCTGCGGGACGCCGCGCGGGGCCGGCGGCAGACCCGTCAGCTCGAACATCCCGAGCTT
Source organism: Streptomyces sp. NPDC059008 (assembly GCF_042749045.1). Taxonomy (NCBI): domain Bacteria; kingdom Bacillati; phylum Actinomycetota; class Actinomycetes; order Kitasatosporales; family Streptomycetaceae; genus Streptomyces; species Streptomyces sp. NPDC059008. The sequence continues at coordinate 56,080 of NZ_JBHYJC010000001.1, forward strand.
CTTGTTGTACGCCGCGATCTCGCGCTCGCCCTGGTAGACCTGGATCTGCACGGAGGGCTGGTTGTCCTCGGCGGTGGTGAAGATCTCCGAGCGCTTGGTCGGGATCGTGGTGTTGCGCTCGATGAGCTTGGTCATGATGCCGCCCTTGGTCTCGATACCGAGGGACAGCGGGGTGACGTCCAGCAGCAGGACGTCCTTGACCTCGCCCTTGAGGACACCGGCCTGGAGGGTGGCGCCGATGGCGACGACCTCGTCGGGGTTGACGCCCTTGTTGGCGTCCTTGCCGCCGGTCAGCTCCTTGACCAGCTCGGCGACGGCCGGCATACGGGTCGAGCCACCGACCAGGACCACGTGGTCGATCTCGGACAGCTGGATGCCGGCGTCCTTGATGACGTTGTGGAACGGGGTCTTGCAGCGGTCGAGCAGGTCCGCGGTCAGCTGCTGGAACTGCGAGCGGGTGAGCTTCTCGTCCAGGTGCAGCGGGCCCTCGGCGGAGGCGGTGATGTAGGGAAGGTTGATCGTCGTCTCGGTCGAGGACGACAGCTCGATCTTCGCCTTCTCAGCGGCCTCGCGCAGACGCTGGAGCGCCATCTTGTCCTTGGCCAGGTCGACGCCGTGGCCGTTCTGGAACTGCTTGACCAGGTAGTCGACGACGCGCTGGTCCCAGTCGTCACCACCGAGGTGGTTGTCACCGTTGGTGGCCTTCACCTCGACGACGCCGTCACCGATCTCCAGCAGCGAGACGTCGAAGGTGCCGCCACCGAGGTCGAAGACCAGAATGGTCTGGTCGTCCTTCTCCAGGCCGTAGGCCAGGGCGGCCGCGGTGGGCTCGTTGACGATGCGCAGGACGTTGAGGCCCGCGATCTCACCGGCCTCCTTGGTGGCCTGGCGCTCGGAGTCGTTGAAGTAGGCCGGAACGGTGATGACCGCGTCGACAACCTTCTCGCCCAGGTACGCCTCGGCATCCCGCTTGAGCTTCTGCAGGATGAAGGCGCTCATCTGCTGCGGGTTGAAGTCCTTGCCGTCGATGCCGATCTTCCAGTCGGTGCCCATGTGGCGCTTGACCGACCGGATGGTCCTGTCGACGTTGGTGACCGCCTGGCGCTTCGCGACCTCGCCGACCAGCACCTCGCCGTTCTTGGCGAAGGCGACGACGGACGGCGTGGTCCTGGCGCCCTCGGCGTTGGTGATGACGGTGGGCTCACCGCCCTCGAGAACACTGACGACGGAGTTCGTCGTACCCAGGTCGATGCCGACCGCACGTGCCATTTCGATTCCTCCAGCTGACTTGAGTGGAACAGGCTCAAGAGTGCAACACCGAGAAAAACCTGTCAACAGACCTGAGTCTGCGCCACTCAACTTTTATGTCGCCCTTACCGTCACCCGGCCGCCACCGAAGACGCCGGGCCGCCGCACAGGGTTGCCTTCGCGACACAGATCACCGGCCGGGCGGCTTCATGGCGCCCGGGAGAATGGGTAACCTCAGCCGCAGAACTAAAAAGTTACCGCTTAGTAGTTACCCGCTCAGCTTTCTCAGTCTTCCGCTCTCGCAGGTTCGAGGAGCCCGTCATGCAACTCGCCGCGATCATCGTGTCGCTGGTCCTAATCGCGGTCGGCGTCGCGCTGTTCGGCCGCGCCCTCCTGCAGATCTACCGCTTCATGCGGCTAGGCCAGCCCGTACCCGCCGGCACCCGCACCGACGATCCCACGCAGCGCACCGTCACGGTGGTCAAGGAGTTCCTCGGCCACACCCGGATGAACCGCTGGGGCATCGTCGGCGTGGCGCACTGGTTCGTGGCGGTGGGCTTCTTCTCGCTCCTGCTGACGATCGTCAACGCCATCGGACAGCTCTTCAAGGCCGACTGGCTCCTGCCGATCATCGGTGACTGGGCGCCGTACAACGTCTTCGTCGAGTTCCTCGGCACGATGACGGCGCTCGGCATCCTGACGCTCATCGTGATCCGGCAGCTGAACCGCCCGGACAAGCCGGGCCGCAAGTCCCGCTTCGCGGGCTCCAACATCGGCCAGGCGTACTTCGTCGAGGCCGTGATCCTCATCGTCGGCGTCTGCATCTTCATGCTGCACGCGCTCGAAGGCGCCCAGCACCACGTGGACGGCTACGAGGCCTCGTTCTTCGTCTCGTACCCGGTCGTCTCGTGGCTGGAGGGGATGGACGTCTCCACGCTCCAGAACCTCACCTACTTCTTCGCCGGCCTGAAGATCGCGACCTCCTTCATCTGGATGATCACGGTCGCCCTGAAGACCGACATGGGTGTCGCCTGGCACCGTTTCCTGGCCTTCCCCAACATCTGGTTCAAGCGCGAGGCCTCCGGCGACGTGGCGCTGGGCGCGCTGCCGCCGATGACCAGCCAGGGCAAGCCGATCGACTTCGAGGACCCGGGCGAGGACGACCAGTTCGGCGTCTCGCAGATCGAGCACTTCTCCTGGAAGGGCATCCTCGACTTCTCCACCTGCACCGAGTGCGGCCGCTGCCAGTCGCAGTGCCCCGCCTGGAACACGGGCAAGCCGCTCTCCCCCAAGCTCCTGATCATGTCGCTGCGCGACCACGCGCACGCCAAGGCCCCCTACCTCCTGGCCGGCGGCGGCAAGGACATGGAAGGCACGGAGCAGGCCACCGAGGAGCAGCTCAAGGACGTGCCCGCGTCGGCGCTGGCCGAGGCCGAGCGCCCGCTGATCGGGACGCTGGAGGAGAACGGCGTCATCGACCCGGACGTGCTGTGGTCCTGCACCACCTGCGGTGCGTGCGTCGAGCAGTGCCCGGTCGACATCGAGCACGTCGACCACATCGTCGACATGCGCCGCTACCAGGTCATGATCGAGTCCTCGTTCCCGTCCGAGGCGGGCACGATGCTCAAGAACCTGGAGAAGAAGGGCAACCCCTGGGGCCTGGCCAAGAAGCAGCGCCTCGCCTGGACCAAGGAGGTCGAGTTCGAGGTCCCGGTCGTCGGCAAGGACATCGAGGACCTCACCGAGGTCGACTACCTGTACTGGGTCGGCTGCGCGGGCGCCCTGGAGGACCGGGCGAAGAAGACCACCAAGGCCTTCGCCGAGCTGCTGCACATCGCGGGCGTGAAGTTCGCGATCATGGGCGGCGACGAGGCGTGCACCGGTGACTCGGCCCGCCGCCTGGGCAACGAGTTCCTCTTCCAGCAGCTCGGCCAGCAGAACGTCGAGATGCTGAACACGGCCTTCGGCGAGGACTCCGAGGACGAGTCGACGAAGAAGCCGAAGTCCAAGAAGAAGATCGTCGCCACCTGCCCGCACTGCTTCAACACCATCGCGAACGAGTACCCCCAGCTGGGCGGCGAGTTCGAGGTCATCCACCACACGCAGCTGCTGCAGCACCTCATCGACGAGGGCAAGCTCATCCCCGTCACCCCGGTCGAGGGGCTCATCACCTACCACGACCCCTGCTACCTGGGCCGCCACAACAAGGTCTACACCCCGCCGCGCGAGATCATCGCCAAGGTGCCGGGCCTGCGGAACGAGGAGATGCACCGCCACAAGGAGCGCGGCTTCTGCTGCGGCGCCGGTGGTGCCCGCATGTGGATGGAGGAGCGCATCGGCAAGCGCATCAACAACGAGCGTGTCGACGAGGCCCTCTCGCTCAACCCCGACATCGTCTCGACGGCCTGCCCCTTCTGCCTCGTGATGCTGACCGACTCGGTCAACGGCAAGAAGAACGACGGCAAGGCGAAGGAGTCGATCCAGGTCGTCGACGTCGCCCAGCTGCTGCTGGACTCCGTCAAGACCCCCATCGATCCGGCGGGTGACGAGGAGTCGGAGACGGCTCCGGAGCCCGAGCCGGTGAAGTAGCGGCGTCCGTAGGAGCGTTGACCGACGGCCGGTCCCCCAGAGGTACGGGGGGGCCGGCCGTCGGCGTGTTCCGGGAGTCCGCCGCACCGGCATCGGCAGCCGCCCGGTGACCGCCGGCCCCCGGGTCCCGGCGCCGCCCCCTCCGGGCTCCCCCTAGGGGATGTCACAGCTCCGCAGCAAACCCCGGCCCTGAGCCCGGCTCGGCCACCTGTTCCGCGCGGACCAGGTACTTTCGAAGGCGTGGCTGGATTCAGGATGGGTCGCGGACGGGATGCCCGCCCCGCGCAGAACGGACAGCAGGGGCAGCAGGCCCCGTACGGACAGCAAGGACCGTACGGGCAGCAGCCGCCCCCACCACCGCATGGGCAGTGGCAGCAGGCGCCGCAGCAGTACGGCGGCGGCCCGCAGGGACGGCCGCAGCCGCAGGGGCAGTACGGCGAGCCGGAGTACTTCGGCGACGGCGGCTACGAGCCCCAGCAGCAGTCCTACGCGCCGTACGCCCAGGACAACAACCCGGGTGCCACCCGGCAGTTCAGCATCGGTGAGGCGCCGGACTACGGCGACCACCCCGACCAGTACGGCGACGGCGACTACGCGGCCGGCGGCACCTACCGCGCCGGCCAGACCTCCGCGCCGCCCGCCGGCCCCCGGCTGCACTGGAAGCAGCTGCTGCCCGGCATCGTGCTGCGCCCCGACGCCACGTTCTGGCAGATGCGGGACCACCAGGTCTGGGCCCCGGCGCTGATCGTCACCTTCGTCTACGGCCTGCTGGCGGTCTTCGGCTTCGACAAGGCCCGCGAGGACGTGCTCAACGCCACGCTCTCCAACAGCATCCCCTGGGTGCTGATCACGGCTGTGATGTTCATCATCGGCAGCCTGATCCTGGGCGCGGTCACCCACACCATGGCCCGCCAGCTCGGCGGCGACGGCGCCTGGCAGCCGACCATCGGCCTGTCCATGCTGATCATGACGATCCCGGACGCGCCCCGCCTGCTGTTCGCGATGTTCCTCGGCGGCGACTCCACCCTGGTCCAGGTCCTGGGCTGGCTGACCTGGCTCGCGACCGGCTATCTGCTGACGTCGATGGTCAGCAGGTCCCACGACCTGCCGTGGCCCAAGGCCCTGGGCGCCGCCGCGATCCAGCTGGTGGCGCTGCTGGCCCTGGTCAAGCTCGGCACGCTGTAGGCCCGACCCGGCCACGAAAGGGGCCCGCCCGGAGCACACGGCTCCGGGCGGGCCCCTTCGACGTACCGGGCGCCCCACGGACGGGCCGCCCGAGCCGCCCGCCTCGCCGGGCGACGGGCGCCCCGCCTCACCGGACCGGCCTCAGGCGAACCGCTGCCCCGCCGACCCGTCGCAGGCCCGCAGTCTGAGCGGCTCCTTCGCCCCGTCCAGCGTCAGGCACAGCGACGAGGCGGCGGCCGGCCGGATCGACCCGCCGTCCGCCCGCACGAACCGCTGGTTCGCCGCCCCCGAGCAGTTCCACAGCACCAGCCCGGCGCCGGCCTCGTAGCGCGCGCCCGGCACGTCCAGGCACCGGTCCTGGGTCAGCCCCACGTGCACCGACCCCTGCCCGCCGTCGTACCACCAGTCCTGATGGCGCTGCCCGTTGCAGTCCCAGCCGACGACCGCCGTGCCGTTGCGGCTGGCGCCGCCCGTCGCGTCCACACAGCTGCCGGTGCCGGCGTTCTTCAGCGGCCGGTACGCGTCGTCCCAGGCCCCCGCGTACAGCTTCGGCCGCCCGGTACTGGCCACGTCCGCGCAGGACGCCTCCCGCAGCCCCGGCGCCGCGTACAGCTGGGTCAGACACGAGGCGAACGCGCCGTGCCCGCGCGCGTTGGGGTGGAAGGACTGCCGCACCGAATTCGCGTTCGGCGGGAAGGGGTTGGAGAGGTTCACATACAGCCCGCGGGCCCAGGTCTCCTCCATGCACACCTCGTGCCCGTGGAAGAGCCGCGAGGCGTCGAGGTAGGTCGCCCCCGAGTCCCGTGCGGCCTTGCGCACGCCCCGCTCGAAGGCCGGCACCGCGGCGTTGCGGCCCCACGCCGCGTCGGAGGTGTAGCCGGTGCAGCCGCCCGGCAACTTCCCCGGGTAGTGGGGGTTGTCCTCCATGTCCGGCCCGATCGGGCTCGGATACGACATCACCACGAGCCGGTAGTCGCCGTCCGCGTACCCGGCGTCGCGCATCACGGTCCGCAGATCGCCGACCGTCCGCTCGACCTTCGGCACCAGTCCGTCCACCCGCGCCTGCCAGCCCGGCTGGTACTTCGGCTCACAGGTGCCCTGCAGCAGGAACCAGCGCTCCACGCAGTCCGTCATCACCGGCCCGAACTGCAGATCGTCGTTGGCCCCGGCCACCAGCAGCACCATCTTCAGCCGGGTGTTGCGGGCCGCGACGGCCAGACTGTCGCTCTGCACCAGCTCGTCGGCGTACTGCTTGCTCCCGCCGATCACGATGTTGCCGCTGTACGCGCCCGAGCACGCGACGTTGTACGTCACGTCCGCCGCGATCCCGGTCCGGTGGATCGCCGAGTCCGGCGACCGGTGGCACCAGTTGTCGGGCCCGTCGGTCCCCGGCTCGTACGTCCCGACGCCCTCCCCCGAGATCTCGCTGTCCCCCAGCGAGATCAACGAGGTCTTCCGCTCCCCTACGGGCCACTCGGCCGGGTCGCCGTAGAGCTGGACGGCCTGCTGCGCCCGGATCGCCTCCAGGGCGGGCGGCAGCGGTGTGGCGCCGGACGCCCGGGGCGCGGCGGCGCTCGCCCCGCCCGCCGCCCCGGTGAACGCCACCGTCAAGGCCGCGGTCACGACCGCGAGCCCAGCCCTCACCCGCCGCCTACGTCTCGCACGCACCACGGGGCCTCCCCTCCGGTTCCGCGGGTCAGCCGTTTCCTCTGCACCCGCTGTTACCGCCGGTATTTACTCGCAGGTAAGCAACTGCGGAACGCCCGGCACGGGATTGGCCGAAACCCGCGCACGCACACGCGAAAGGGAGCCGGCCCACAGCCGACTCCCTTACCCCGAAGGACGATCAGCGCCCCACTCGCCCCTCCACTCACACGTAGAGGAACTCCCCCCCACACGTCGAGGACCGCCCCCCCACACGTCGAGGCCCCTCCCCTCGCCCGTCGAGGGCCCTCCCTCACGCCGCACCACCAGGCCCCCCGCGATCGGCGGCGCCCCCTGCCATAAGGTCTGTCCATGCCCACCACGAGTGATGTGCGGCCCACCGTCGCGGGCCGCGCCGCCGGCGTCGTCGGCCTGCTGATAGCCCTCACCATCTGCGGCGTGTCCCTGTCCCAGGCCGCCGCCGCGACCGGACTCGCGGGCACCGGCGGCAAGCTGACCGTCAGCCAGTGCCACAAGGGCCGAGGCATACGGCACTGCTACGGCACCTTCCGCCCGGCCGAGGCCGACGGCCGTACCGGCCTGCCGAGCGATCCGCACGCGCGGGTGAACACCCGGGAGGCCGACCCCGGCGACACGATCGAGGTCCGCAAGGGCATCGGCGGCTACGTCGTCGCCGGCACGGACTCGGCCTGGATCCTCGTCGCCTTCGCCTTCCTGGGCCTGCTGATCGGCTCGGCGGCGCTCCCCGTGGCGGCGAGCGGCGTCCTTCCGCGCAGGGGCACGTCGGGTCAGGACCTCTTCACGGCGGTACGCGGCACCCGGATCGCCTGGTTCGCCAAGCGCCTGGCGCTCACGTCCCTCGCCGGAATCGCCGTCTCCGCCTACCTGGCCTGGCTGTTGTGACCCTCCGCGGACACCTCAGGCGTCGAGGATCTGCCCCTCACGGCGCACCACCGGCGGCTCGACGCTCCACGGGAAGTTGATCCAGTCGTCGGTGCGCTTCCACACGTACTCGCACTTCACCAGCGAGTGCGACTTCTCATAGATCACCGCGCTGCGGACCTCGGCCACGGTCTCCAGGCAGAAGTCGCGCACCAGCTTCAGCGTCTTGCCGGTGTCCGCGACGTCATCGGCGATCAGCACCTTCTTCTCGCTGAAATCGATCGCGTTCGGCACCGGCGCCAGCATGACCGGCATCTCCAGGGTGGTCCCCACCCCGGTGTAGAACTCGACATTCACCAGGTGGATGTTCTTGCAGTCCAGCGCGTACGCCAGGCCCCCGGCGACGAAGACCCCGCCCCGGGCGATCGACAGCACGACATCGGGCTCGTACCCGTCGTCGGCGACCATCTGCGCCAGCTCACGGATCGCGCCGCCGAAGCGCTCGTACGTCAGGTTCTCCCGCACGTCACTCACGTATCTCTCTCAGACCTTCTGTGTCCCTGTGCCCACGCGCTCCGGCGCCCGCTGTGCGCCTGCGCCTGCCTCACACGTGCGTACGGTGGAAATTCCGGAACGAACGGGACGGCGTCGGACCGCGCTGCCCCTGGTATCGCGAGCCGTACCGCTCGCTGCCGTACGGGTGCTCGGCCGGCGAGCTCAGCCGGAACATGCACAGCTGCCCGATCTTCATGCCCGGCCACAGCTTGATCGGCAGCGTGGCGACATTGCTCAGCTCGAGCGTCACATGCCCGCTGAAGCCCGGGTCGATGAATCCGGCGGTCGAGTGCGTCAGCAGCCCCAGCCGCCCCAGCGAGCTCTTTCCCTCCAGCCGGGAAGCAAGATCATCCGGCAGCGAGATGACCTCGTACGTCGAGGCCAGCACGAACTCGCCCGGATGCAGAATGAACGCCTCGTCCCCCTCCGGAACGACCTCACGGGTCAGATCGGACTGCTCGACGGCGGGGTCGATGTGCGGATAGCGGTGATTCTCGAACACCCGGAAGTACCGGTCGAGGCGCACGTCAATACTGGACGGCTGCACCATCGACTCGTCATAGGGGTCGATGCGCACCCGACCAGCGTCGATCTCGGCCCGGATGTCCTTGTCTGAGAGAAGCACGCACACGAGGATACGCGCCCGCACCACCCCCACCGCACGACGAGGGCCCGGCTCCCACCAGGGAACCGGGCCCACCCATCCGTCTTCGGACCCCTCCGGATCCTTGTCGATCTCTCTTGGCCTCTGCCGGCTGCTGCGTTCCGGCTCCTCGCCGTTACCGCTTCACCGCCGCGGCCCCCCTACTGCCGCTCTCGGCCGTTCGCTCCGCGCCGCTCACCTACCGCTGCGCGGCTTCTTCCCCGGCACTGCGTCTTACCGCTTGACGTGCTCCACGGGCACCGAATGCCGCAGCCGAGCACAGCGCGGGCAGCGCAACAGCCGTCCGGGACCGAGCCGGTCGGTGGTCTGCATGGGGAACGAAGCGGTGCTGAACACGTGGCCCTCGGCACAACGTACGACGGTGCGCTCCATCAAGTCCCTCTCCCAACTGCGTGGACAACAAAAGCCACATTAGGGGATGAACTGGGTGCTACCGCACGCGGCACTCCGACGCCCAACCGTACGCCTCAACTCCCGCCCCCCGCACCCGCATCCCACCCACGGGCCGCACTCCGCCCCCACCTTCACCAGGCACCCCGCAGCCCCCACCCGGACATGCCAACACCCCCCACCCGGACATGCCAAATGCACCGCCCGGCGGCGATGAGGTAGAGTGTGCGACGATGTTCCGCACTCGATCCGAGGCGGGATTACGCGGGTGTAGTTTAATGGTAGAACATGAGCTTCCCAAGCTCAGAGCGCGGGTTCGATTCCCGTCACCCGCTCCATAGTTGAGGCCCAGGTCGGCGACCTGGGCCTTGTTCATCGTCTGGACCAGTTCAGGCGTCGCGCACCAGATTCGCGCGAGAAGGCTTCTGATCAGCCTTCTCGCGGTTGGCCCGCACAAGGCCGTCCAGCCCCGCTCGCGACTTCCTGTTGCCGCTCAAGATCCGAGTGCTGCTAGATCAGCGCGGCCTTCTCCGACGACCTACCGGCGCGGACCATCGTGTCCTTGAGCGTCGCTCCGGACCGGTGTCGCCAGGGTGCGACCGGTGTGACGAAGGCCGTAGAAACGGAAGCTCTCCGGTATGCCGACGAGCGTGCGGGCCCTGCGCCATTTCCGCCGAAGGCGGACCGCCGGAACGGCTTGCCCTTCTCCCCCACGAACAACAGCCCGGCCGGCCCCTGCTCCGCGTACCGGTCGAGGTGACGTCGGAGGTCGGCCCGGAGGAAGGCCGGCAGGGCCACAGGACCCCGCTACCGCGGGAGTTGGGACCGGATGGCCTTGCCGGGGGCGGGGGTGATGGTCAGGTGGCTGGGGAGGTAGCGGATCATGTGCCAGCCGAATCCACCGCTGCCGCCGTTGAGATCAGGTGTGCGGTCGCGGGGCGCCGCTGAGCTGAGGTTGTCGACCGCAGCGATCAGCGTGTCCGGGCCGGCAAAAAGTTGGAGGGTGTACCGGCCACCGCCGTGGCGCAGTGCGTTGGTGGCGAGTTCGGAGACCAGCAGGAGAACGGTGTCCGCGCGCTCGGGATCCGGTGCTGGGGTGAGGTTGCCAGTGAACGCGCGGGTCACCTCGCTGGCCCGATGATGCTGTCCGGGCTTTCGCCCCGCACCACGGTCGGGACGGGATGAGGGGCTGGTGATCTTCATGCCGTTCATGCGCGTACACCCCGCCTGTTATCTGTTGCGCCCTTCTCCCTGGGCAGGCAGTGTGCCCGCCCCTCGGTTCCCACACCCCGGCAACGCGCTTCCTGTTGCAGTTTCCATCAGACGTGGACGGTAGAAGCTCGGTCATCACCTTCAGAGAAAATCTGTCATGGCGGCAGTAGACATGCGCCCCACCGGGGGTTAGGCTTTTTGTTGTAGCCAAGAGATCGAAAGGCACGGCAGAGGTCGAACTGCCGTGCATGCAGCACCAGAAGAGGCACGGCAGCGGAGTCGCGGGGCCGAAAGGTATGCAGATGGGCCCCGCGACTGGCTGCCGGGCCGGGCGGCCCCCGGGGTCGCAAGCAGAACCGCAGGATCCGCATGAGCAAGCAGGTCAGCAGAAGGAAGAGAAGGAGGCAGACACCATCAGGATCGCCCGGGCGAGGAAGTGAGCCGCTCGGGTACCGCAGGCCCCAGATTGGAAGGTGGTCCCCGGTCACGCATCCGCGATCCCCGCACTTCCCGCCCTCTCCCGGGCGACGGTGCGGAAACAGAAGGCCGGCACCGCAGTAAGCCGGCAGATGGTGTTCTAATCCCTCGGGGCCCTGGTGTGTGTTCGACACCAGGGCCCCACGACGCGTTCCCCGATCAGAGGTGCAAATGACCGCAGAAAACTCTCACGACCGTCTCAACGACGAGGACTACCCCGCCTACACCATGGGGCGAGCCGCCGAAATGCTCGACACCACCCCCACCTTCCTGCGGGCCCTCGGTGAGGCCAAGCTGATCACGCCTTTGCGTTCCGAGGGTGGCCACCGCCGCTACTCCCGCTACCAGCTGCGTATCGCCGCACGCGCCCGCGAACTCGTCGACCAGGGAACCCCCGTCGACGCCGCCTGCCGCATCATCATGCTCGAAGACCAGCTCGACGAAGCTCGGCGCATCAACGAAGAATTGCGCACTTCACCCTCCGAGCCCCGCCTCAAGACCGACGGCTGAACTCCGTTCCCGCGCCCGCGCACGGCCGCCGCCTCGGGGACGTTCAGTCGGCCTCGGCCAGGACAGCGTCACAGCTGCCCCACAGCAGCCACGCAGACGAGCTCCGTCGATATCGTCGCCGGAGCTCTTCGCCGTCAACCTGACGCCCACCGGGCTGAGCACCGCGGTCGAGACGTCCCCTGATCTCGCGGCAGCGTCCGAGGCTCCGCGCCTCTGATTCATCGGGGCCGGGCGGGCCATCGGGACATGGACGGCCCACGAGCCAGCACACCGCTGTGGTCAGCAGGCGGCGAGGGAGATGGCGATGTGGTGCGCGGTGAAGCCTGCCACAGTCAGGACGTGGAAGACCTCGTGGAAGCCGAACCAGCGAGGTCGAGGGGACAGGGCGCTGGAGGGCGTAGACCACAGCGCCCACGCTGTAGAGGAGACCGCCGGTCACGATCAGGGTGAGTACGGCCGCTCCGCCGGTGTGCGGGAAGTCAGGCAGGTAACGCACCGGTGCCCAGCCCAGGGCCAGGTAGCAGGGGTGTACAGCCAGCGGGGAGCTCCGACCCGGAGGACGCGGAAGGCGATGCCGACCAGCGCCCCGGTCCACACGACCCGCAGCAGGACGGGCCGCTGAGCCGAAGGGAGGAGGAGCACGGCCAGGGGTGCACAGGTGCCGGCGACGACGAGGAAAATATTGGCGTGGTCGAGACGGCGCAGAACGGCCTCGCCGAGCGAGCCCCAAGTACCGCGGTGGTAGACGGCGCTCGTCCCGAACAGAGCAAGGCGGTGACGGCGTACACAGTGCAGGCGGCAGGGTGGAGTCGGAGCAGAGCAGTCAGTTGTCGCTCACCGTGATCGTCCAGGGCGCAGTCATCACCGGACGGCTGGACCCCGAGGCGGTGGCGGCAGGCGGATTCAGTGCCCACAGCGGTCCGGTCAGGCCCGGGCCAAGTGCCCCAGCAAGGCCGACGCCCTCTCCAGTGGTGTGAGACCGGTCGGTGGCACGAGCGCGGCAGCCGGGCGGCACACGAAGCCGAGGCGGCTCAGGGCTCGGGTCACTTCACCGGCGGAGAAGTCACGGCGGTCCTGCCGGGTGATGATCTCCCCGACCTGCTTGACGGGGTAATGGCGGCGACCGATGAGCACGGACTCACCCGTGACAGGTTCGGGTTTGATGCCCTTCATCGCCTCCTGCACCTCGGGCTTGAGCAGGTCGAAGGGGAAGCGGGCGATGACGACGCGCATAGTGCCTCTACAAGGTCGAAGAGAAGCCGGAAACGGATCGCCGGCCCGGGCGGAGAGGGATCAACGGGTGAGGAAGACGATGCCCAGGGCGTGCCCGTCCTCACCGATCACGGGTGAGGCCCGCAGTGCGCGTTGGCGCATGGCGCGTTCCGCGTCGTGTACAGACATCACGGGCGAAGTGAAGGGCCCACGGTCGTAGGCGAGGTCCCGCAACCGGGTCTCCTCGGTGTACCAGGAGCCTTGATGGTGGGCTGTCATCTGGGAACGGGTGATCAGGCCCGTACACCGCCCGTCCTCGTCACGGACGAGAAGATGATCGGCACGGGCCCCGATGAGGATGGACAGGGCCAGGTCGACGATCATGTCGTCGCCGACCTGTGGTCCCGGCGACGACATGACGTCGCCGACTGCCTGGCCGGAGCTGTCTGCCTGGGGGTAGCTCTGAAGCATCAACGAAAGCCTCCGTGACGAGAGTGATCCGACGAGCTGAGCGTGATCGTCCGGGACCGGCCTTAGGCGGCCGGGGCCGAGGAGGTCTGCCGCGGAATCGGTGTCGCGGTCCGGGATGATCCGGCGGCACGGCGGGCCGGGGCGGGGCGGCTGCGGCGGCCACGCGTGGAAGAGCCGCTGCGCTTGGCGCGTTCGACGACTGGTGCGGCGATGGTGACCGGGATGCCGGAGGGTGCCTGGGCGCCGGTGATGCGGCTCAGTTCGGCCTCGCCGGAGCGGACCTGGGTGGACTGCGGGGTGATGCCCGCGTCCGCCATCAGGCGATTCATGGTGCGGCGCTGGTTGGGCAGGACGAGGGTGACGACGCTGCCGGACTCGCCGGCACGGGCGGTGCGTCCCCCGCGGTGCAGGTAGTCCTTGTGATCGCTCGGCGGGTCGACGTTGACGACGAGGTCGAGGTTGTCGACGTGGATGCCGCGGGCGGCGACGTTGGTGGCCACCAGGACGGTGACATGGCCGGTCTTGAACTGGGCCAGGGTGCGTGTGCGTTGGGGCTGGGACTTGCCACCGTGCAGGGCCGCGGCGCGCACGCCGCTGTTCAGCAGGTGTTTGGTGAGGCTGTCGACCGCGTGCTTGGTGTCCAGGAACATGATCGACCGACCTTCGCGGGCCGCGATCTCGGTGGTGGTGGCGTGCTTGTCGGCACCGTGGACGTGCAGCACGTGGTGCTCCATCGTGGTCACGGCACCCGCCGAGGGATCGACGGAGTGGACCACCGGGTCGGTGAGGTAGCGGCGGACCAGGAGGTCGACGTTGCGGTCCAGGGTGGCCGAGAAAAGCATGCGCTGCCCCTCGGGCCGGACCTGGTCGAGCAGGGCGGTGACCTGAGGCATGAAGCCCATGTCGGCCATCTGGTCGGCCTCGTCCAGCACGGTGATGGCGACCTGGTTGAGGCGGCAGTCGCCGCGCTCGATGAGGTCCTTGAGCCGTCCCGGCGTGGCGACGACCACTTCGACGCCGCCGCGCAGTGCGCTGGACTGGCGGCCGATCGACATCCCACCGACGACGGTGGCCATCCGCAGCTTCAGCGATCGGGCGTAGGGGGTGAGTGCGTCGGTGACCTGCTGCGCCAGCTCCCGGGTGGGGACCAGGGCCAGGGCCAGCGGCTGGCGGGGCTCGGCGCGCTGTCCGGCGGTGCGGGCCAGCAGGGCCAGACCGAAGGCCAGCGTCTTGCCCGATCCGGTACGTCCGCGGCCGAGAACATCGCGTCCGGCCAGCGAGTTCGGCAGCGTGGCGGCCTGGATGGGGAACGGGGCGGACATGCCTTCCACGCTGAGGGCCGCCAGCAGCGCCGCCGGCATGTCCAGCTCGGCGAAAGTTTCGGCCGGGGGCAGGGCGGGAGTGTGGGTGACGGGCAGGGCGAACTCTCCCTGCAGTGTCGCGGGACGCCGTCCGGGGCCCCCGGAACGGCCCGTGCCCGAGCGGTTCGGCCCACCGGAGCGGTAGCCGCCGCGGCCTGAGCCGGACGAGCTGGCAGAGCGGGAGTAGCGGTCATTCGTGCGAGCTGTGCGGTTCAAGGCGAACCTTCCTCGATGCGGTACGTTGAGGAATTCCCGGCAGCGATGAGCCGCACACAAAGAATCGCAAGAACGAACCGATGAATTGAGATGAAACGAAGCGGGTCGGAAACATGTCGACCCTGCACGCCGAAGCGGGAACGGCAACGTCGCAAAAGAAGAGCGAAACAGTTGCCGGATCTTGAATCCGGGCGGATTGCCCGCCGTGTCATAGCGGCCGGGAAGTCGAACTGGCTGCCCGCACGCCGCGTGTGCGGCCGTTGCGGGGCACACGGGCAACACCGAAAAGCAACGAGCTGGGGCCCGCACCCAAGGTGCGGGCCCCAGCTACGGTGTACGCGTCAGCGTCAGGCGGGAACGATGTTCTCGGCCTGCGGGCCCTTCTGGCCCTGCGTGACGTCGAAGTTCACCTTCTGGCCTTCCTGCAGCTCGCGGAAGCCCTGGGCAGCGATGTTCGAGTAGTGGGCGAAGACGTCGGCGCCGCCACCCTCCTGCTCGATGAAGCCGAAACCCTTTTCCGCGTTGAACCACTTCACGGTGCCAGTAGCCATGTGATATCTCCTTCGGGGCAGTGCCCGGAGCCCACACTGTGCGGACTCCGTGTCGCTGCGTTGATTGCCCGTCCGGAAACAAACACCGGAAATACGAAAGCGCTCCGCCATGTACGACAGCGAGCACGCTTGAAGTCTTGGGAACCACAACTGCAACTGAGATCGACGGTAGCACGGTACTGGCGGCCGTGCGCGGCACATGGTCCCGACGCTTTCGAGAGGGTAAAAAACAACTACCGTCCCCGTGGTCATTTCTGCAGTTGCGGCATGAGATATTCAGCACCGGCGCTCTCCTCTATTCGACTGGAAGTGCGCCGCCCTCCTCGGCCACCGCCCAGGCCCCGCAGGCACGGGCCGGGCACCATCTGTGCCTGACCGCACCGCACCGGTACAGGTCGCGCCGCGCCGCGCCGCGATGGGACCACAAGACCTTCGGAACGGCCTGGTGCCCCGTCGTGAAGCCGGCTGTCGTCCAGTTCGCATGGTGGCTACCCGCAGGGGCCGCGGCGGGATGTCCCGGAGCGGTACGGGCGCCAAGCGCTCCCCCAGACCACGAGCGCCCTTGCCCCACACCGACGACGTACGACGCCACGTCACCGAGGGCCGCCTTCCGGCTCGGGAACTGGCCCCGTGCCACCGTCCCGGGAGTCTGACTCGTACGGCAATCTTCAATGAAGTGCGGTCACAGGGGTGTTCAGACCGGTCGGGCACGACCAGGACGGCATGCGTGAGCCATGTCACTCGCCGAGGGTGCATAGCGGGGCAGGGGCCAATGTCTTTATCGAGGGTGTAGGGGCGTGTTGAGGTGAGGGGTGACGCTGATGGGGCAGTTACGGGCCGATGAGTTCGACCGGTTCGTGGCGGCTCGGTGGTCGGCGTTGCTTCACCTGGCGCGGCTGTTCACCGGCGGAGACCGGCACCGGGCCGAGGATCTGCTGCAGGAAGCGCTCGTCAAACTGTGGTTCGCCTGGCCGAAGGTGGCCAAGGAGGCGCCCGAGGCGTATGTGCGCAGGGTCCTGGCCCGTGCTGCGGCTCGCTCGGCACGGCGTCGCTGGTGGGGCGAGCACCCTGTGGACCAGCTGCCCGACCCGCCCGAGGTGGCGGACGAGACCGCTGCCGTGGACGAGCAGACCCGGTTGGAGGCCGTGTTGGCGTTGCTGCCGGCGCGGCAGCGGGCCGCGGTGGTGCTGCGCTACTACCAAGACCTGCCCGAGCGGGATGTCGCGCAGGTACTGGGCTGTCCGGTGGGTACCGCCCGTTCACTGACGACCCGCGGCGTTGCACGGCTGCGTCAGCTTCTGGCTGAGGCAGAGCCGGTGGAGTGAGGAGGGAGCTATGGATCACTTCGAGCAGGAGCTGGCGCGGATGATGCGCGACAGCCAGGAGGACACGCTCTATGAGGACCGCCACCGAGACCGACTGCACGCCGGCGTTCGCGCACGCCGGCGGGCAAGAGCCGCCTGGACGGCGACCGGATCCGTACTGACCGTTGCCGGACTCGGAGTCGGACTGATGGTCATGCCGAGCTCCTTCGCTCAGGACGGCCCCACCGGCCCTCATCGCCGCCCCGGCACCCCCGCCGAGTCGGTCCCGATGCCGTCGACGCCCCGCCCCGTGCCCGGTGCCACGAAGGCGCCGATGCCGACCTGCACGTCAACCACCCGGCCGGTGCCGACGCCGTATCACCGCTCACCCTCCGAGCCTCCGATGCCCCCCCGCACATCACCCGCCAAGCCGGTTCCGATGCCGACCTGCGCTTCAACCACCGGTCCGGTGCCGATGCCGTACCGTCCCTGAACCGCCGATCCGGTTCCGACGGCGACACGCACCTCGACCGCCAGGTAGCGCCCTGGCCGCGTTCAAGCGGTCCCGATGGGTGTGTCCGGAAGCCCCGTGCCCGAACACCGGAGCGAGAGGGAGACGGCGGCGTCGTCTGCGCGCGCACCGCGCCCTGGGCACAACCAACAACCAAGTCGGCCACAGGCTCCTACCTCGCAACCCGCCGTGCGGGCGAGCTCCGCGCAGTACAGCGCTATGTATTCGTCGATCCTCAAGACAGTCGTCTCCCTGCCCTGAAAGTGACGGGAGGCGCAGGAGGCACCGTGCTCACCGCGTTCGCCCGAGCGTTCAAGACACCCGACCTGCGCAAGAAGCTGCTGTTCACACTGGGCATCATCGTGCTCTACCAGATCGGAGCGCACATCCCGGTCCCCGGCGTGAACTACGCGAACGTCGAGTTCTGCATGGAGCGGACCCACGCCAACAGCGGGTTGTTCGGCCTGGTGAACATGTTCAGCGGTGGTGCGCTGCTGCAGATCACGATCTTCGCGCTGGGGATCATGCCGTACATCACGGCGAGCATCATCCTCCAGCTGCTGACCGTGGTGATCCCGCGGTTGGAGGCCCTCAAGAAGGAGGGGCAGACCGGCCAGGCGAAGATCACCCAGTACACCCGCTATCTGACTGTGGCGCTCGCCGCCCTGGAGGGCACCGCTCTGGTGGCCGCCGCCCGCGGCCGTTCGCTCTTCCAGGGCTGCACGCGCCCGATCGTGCCCGACGACTCGGTCTTCACCACCCTCACGATGGTCATCACGATGACCGCCGGCACCTGCCTGGCCATGTGGCTCGGTGAGCTGGTCACCGACCGCGGTATCGGCAACGGCATGTCGATCCTGATGTTCATCTCGATCGCCGCCCGCTTCCCGGGCGCGCTGTGGCAGGTCAAGCTCCAGGGCAAGCTCGCCGACGGCTGGATCGAGTTCTTCGCGGTGATCGCGGTGGGCCTGGCGATGGTCGCGCTGGTGGTCTTCGTCGAGCAGGCGCAGCGGCGCATCCCGGTGCAGTACGCGAAGCGGATGATCGGCCGCCGGTCCTACGGCGGTACGTCCACCTACCTTCCGCTCAAGGTGAACCAGGCAGGG
Source organism: Streptomyces sp. NPDC059008 (assembly GCF_042749045.1). Lineage (NCBI taxonomy): Bacteria > Bacillati > Actinomycetota > Actinomycetes > Kitasatosporales > Streptomycetaceae > Streptomyces > Streptomyces sp. NPDC059008. The sequence goes on from NZ_JBHYJC010000001.1 coordinate 74,189, forward strand.
GTGATTCCCGTGATCTTCGCGTCGTCGCTGCTCTCCGTCCCGCCGCTCATCGCGCAGTTCAGCGGGTCGAAGGCGGCATGGGCGACCTGGACCGCCACCACCTTCACCAAGGGAGACAGCCCCGTCTACGTCGCCGCGTACGTCCTGTTGATCGTGTTCTTCGCCTTCTTCTACGTGGCCATCAGCTTCAATCCCGAAGAAGTCACCGACAACATGAAGAAGCACCGTGGCTTCATCCCGGGCATCCGGGCCGGTCGCCCGACGGCCGAGTACCTCAGCTACGTACTCAACCGGATCACGTGGCCGGGCTCGCTGTACCTGGGGCTGATCGCACTCGTACCCACAATGGAGTTGGTGCTCTTCAACGCGAACCAGAACTTCCCGTTCGGCGGGACGAGCATCCTCATCATCGTGAGTGTGGGCCTGGAGACCGTGAAGCAGATCGAGAGCCAGCTTCGCCAGCGCAACTACGAAGGATTCCTCCGCTGATGCGACTCGTCCTCGTCGGACCCCCGGGGGCCGGCAAGGGTACCCAGGCCGCGTACTTCGCCAAGAACCTCGCGATCCTGGAGGTTCGTCCCCGCCCTGAAGCCGCCCTGTGCGCATCCGCCTGCCCGTGGGCCGTCCCCGCACCCGGCCCGCTGCGCGACGCGGCGGGAGAGCGCGCACTTGCGGTCTGGCCTGCGTGTGCCGTCAAGGAGCCCCGTCACGCGCCGTATTGGCGGCCGCAGGCTCGTGCAGCGCCTTGGTCAGCGTGCCGGTGATTCCAGCGTCGGGCAGATCCGGTGCCGAACCAGGGCGGCTCCGGCTGCGACGGTGGCGAGCATCCCGACCAGTCCGATCGGCAAGCCGATGATGGCGTAGTACCCGAACAGGTAAGGGGCCAGGAAGCCGATCGCGCCGGCGACCAGGGCCGCCGCCAGGATGATGAGAGGGAGGGTCTTGGCCAGGGCCCGCACAGTCGCTTCGCGCGCGGGGGCGAGAAGTCGCTCAAGCTGCGCGGCCACGGAGCGCCGGACCATGAAGAAGGCGGCAAGCATGCACACACCCCATCCCACCCACATCACGGGGATGCCGGGATCGGGGTAATGGCGCACGTCCACCCGCACCCCTCCGCCGAGCGTGGTGACGAGGGATTCGTAGCTGCTGTCGAACACCCCGGCCCATCCCACGAACCAGAAGATCGTGGCGGCAAGGGCAGGGAGAGCGGCGCCCTTGGCTGCCGCGGCGGCGGTCTCCTTCAAGCGCGGGTGGGGGGAGAGCAGACCGCGTTCGACCGCCCAGGAGCCGGCGAGCACGTCCACGTCGCCACCGACGTAGGCGCGGACGTCCCGGCCGTCCAGGACCGCGGCGTCCAGGTCGGCGGCCAGCTCTTCGGCCATCTCCTGGGCCGTTTCCTCGTCCACCCCCAGGCGGCGCCACGCCTTCGTGGCCTGGGATATCGCATCCTCGACGAGCATCGTCACAGTCCCTTCCGTCCCGCCTCGGTGATCATGGTGGTGACGTTCATGGCGAACTCGCTCCAGTCGCGTCGCATCGACCGGAGCAACTGCAGACCCGCTTCGCTGGGCTTGTAGTAGGTGCGGGCGGGGCCGCCCTCGCCGGTGCGGCGTTCGACCTCGACGAGTTGGCGTTTACGCAGGCGCGCCAAGGCCGGGTAGATCGAGCCGTCCGCGACGTCCAGTCCGGCCTTGCCGAGCCGGACGGTCATCTCGTAGCCGTAGACGGGAGCCTCCGCCATCAAGGCGAGCAAGCACATGTCCAGCACGCCCCGAAGCCACTGGGCGTGCAGAGCGGATGTCTCCTCCATGGCCAGTACCTTACACAGCAAGAGTCATGCACAACAAGCTAGTGCGGTGCAAGGTAGTCGTCGTCTCCGGCAGGGCGGGGCGGCGTGCCCTGCGCGCGCTTCGTTTGTGTCGCCGGTCGCTACCGGGGCTTGAGGAGCGGTGCTATCTGGCGCTCGGTGACCTCGCCCATCTTGACGGTCGTGATCTTGCCCTGCGGGTCGACGATGAGGGTGAAGGGGATCGACTGCGCGTTGACCATGCCGCGGGGGAGCTTGAGGAGCTGCTTTCCCGACGGATCGTGCAGGGACGGGTAGCCGAGGTGGTACTCCCGCTGGAAGGCGCGTCCGTTGTCGGCGCTGGTGTCGTTGTCCATTCCCAGGACCTGGACGCCGCGCTTGGACCACTTGTCGTGGATCTTCTGCAGTTCGGGGGCCTCCCCCCGGCAGGGGCCGCACCAGGAGGCCCATACGTTCAGGACCACGAACTTCCCGCGGTAGTCGGACAGGCTGATCTTCTTGCCGTCCAGGGACGTGCCGGAGAAGTCGGGGGCCTGGGGCCGCTTGCCTTCGGGGAAGGTCTTGGTCAGTGGGTCGTCCGCGCTGGTCTCGCCGATGGTCTTGGTGGGGGCGCAGCCGGCGAGAAGGGCGCAGGCCACGGCCGCCCCCACGGCGGCGTGTCGGGTGATCCTCATGGCTCGTAGTGTGTCAGCGCCGCCCCGACAGCCGTGCTGTGGGGCGGCGCTGACGGCGGGTGGCATCAGCCGATGCCGCCGTACGCCTTCTTGCCCTTCACGCCGTAGCTGAAGACCAGGTAGTAGCTGCCTTCGGAGTAGTTCTTCCAGTCAGCCATGTACTCCGTGAAGTTGTCCTTCCACTTGATCGTCTGGATGAGCTTGTCGTTGCCGCCGCCCTTGCCCCCGACGACCTTGTAGGCCTTGGCCGTGAACGAGTGCCTGCCGTTGCCCTTGATGCTCATGTGGAGGAAGTGCTTGCCCTTGCTGACGTGGTGGGCAGCGGTGGTCTGGGTCCCGCCGTTGGTCGTCCAGGAGTCCTGCCACCTGTCGGCTGCGAACGAGCTGGTGGCCGCGCCGAGGGACAGGGCCGCTGCGACCGAGAGGACGCCGGCGGACTTCGCTATCGCGGATGCCTTCATGATGGTGCTCCTTGTGTGTGGTGTGGTCAGGACGTTGATTGCTGACCGGCCGTACGGGACGGGGTACTTGGCGGCGGATTACTTGGTGGCGGGTTACTTGAACTTGCCGTGGTAGCCGGTGAGGTCGGCCTCGGGGCATGTGGCGGAGCCGACCAGGCACATGGCGTTCGCGTACTTCCGCGTGTAAACGTTGGTGACCTTGCCGCCGTTGTAGATGTAGATGTGGTGGTTCGGCATCAGGCGGTGCTTGCCGGAGATGATCGACCAGTTCCCGCCCTTGGTCAGATGCATCGAGAGGGCACCGTCGATGGCGCCCTTGACGCCTGCCAGGCCCTTGCAGAAGGGGTTCGTGGCATGCGTGACCATGCGCACGTCCACGTAGTTGCTGCCGGAGCCCATCTTCTTGGCCTTCATGGACCTGCCGCTGGCGGTCTTCGTCGCCACGTGCCTGCCGGTGCTCTTGACGTAGACGTGGCTGGCGCCGATGTCCGCGAAGCCCTGGACCTTCTTGGACGACCAGGTGACGACGGCGTTCAGGGACGTGCGGTACTTGCCGGACTTCCAGTTGAAGCCGTGGCCGTCGCCGCCGAACTGGAACTTCGAGCCGTAGTCGCAGCCGGCACCGGGGGAGTTGATCCGCTTCTGGGGGATGAAGGTCATCCACGTCACGGTCGTCATCGAGGCGGCCGCCGAGCTCTTGGCGCGGTTGACGGCGGCGGTGCGCAGGGCCTGCCGGCTGTCGGAGGTCGGAGTGGTGACCTTCATGCCCCAGGCACGGGAGTCGGGGTTGCCGCCCTCGGGGAGGATCGGCGTGACCCGGTAGTCGTAGGTGGCGCCCGGCTTGACGGTGGTGTCGTGGAAGGTGGTGACGCCGGCGCCGAGGCTGGCGATGTCCTTGTCCCCACGGCTGACGACGTAGCGGGCGTCGGGGGCGTAGCCCTTCCAGGACAGGTCGACGAAGCCCGCGCCGGCGGCGCTGGTGATGCCCTGACCGCTCTGGGACCGGTCGACGACCGCCGCGCGCCCGGAGTCGGTGCCCAGGACGGCGAAGCCCTGGGCCTTGAGGGCCTTGCCGTCGGCGCTGGTGGCGCTGACTCCGCTGAGGTCGTCGAGGGCGTCGGACCGGACGGCGGAGAGCGTGAAGGCGGAGGCCTTGTGGGCCGCGGGAGCGGGCGCGGGAGAGGGGGCGGCGGATGCCTGCACGCCGGCGGCCAGCAGGGCCACCGGCACCGAGACCAGACCTGCCTTGTAAAGGGTGGAGCGGGCTATACCCATGGAATATCTCCTTTGTTTGCGGCGGCGGGGGTTTTGCAGTGCGGGGGTGGTTGGTGCGCGGAGGAGATTTGGTGTGTGTGGGGGGGCGGTTTTGCCGGTGAGGGGTTGTTCAGGGTGTGCGAGGTCGCTGGGTGTATGCGGCCGTAACCCGTTTGTGGTGGTGGCTCTTTGAGGGCCGACCCGCCGGTCGCCGCCGTTGCGTGCGGTGGCATGATGAGAAGTGCGGGACCCCCCTATCCCGCGCATACGACACGGAATTGAGGAAGTCGTCATGAGCACCGGCCGAAGCAATAGCGACAGTCCCGCGACTTTGTACGGCCCGGTTTCTCTCGGTCTGGGGTTCGTCGCCGTCTGCGCTTCCGTCTTCAGCGGCTATATCGGCATCGCGTTCGCGCTGCTGGCGGGCGCGCTGGCGGTGACGTTCGGCCTGCTCGGGGTGGCCGGCGGCGTCAACCGGGGTCAGTCCCTGGCCGGGCTGCTCATCGGGAGCGTCGGCGTGATCTTCTTCGCCGTCATCGTCGGCGGGTTCTGACCCGCTCGGGTCAGGAGAGGGCCCAGTGCTGCTTGACGATGTCGCTGTGCTTGTCCGAGTACTTGGCCAGGTAGGGCTTGTAGCCCACCGCGTTGCTCGGCGCGGTGATCGCGGTGTAGTTCCACGGGTAGATGATCTTCGAGCCGGACACGGCGAACCGCTGGCCGCGCCAGCGGGCCGCACTGCAGGTGTTCTGGACGAGCTTGCCGGACTTGTTCTCCAGGCACTTTCCCGACTTGTCGTTGTGGAACGTGTAGGTGGCGCTGCCCGGATTACCGGCGACCTTGAGGGTCCACCGCTGCGACTTGTCCGTCTTGCTGCACTTGGCGAGCACCAGCCGCGCGCCGTTCTTCTTGCTCCCGCCGAACGACAGGCACCGCTCGACCCCCTTGGGCGTCCAGACCTTCTGGAGCCGGGTGTGCGCGTAGGGGTTCTTCGCCGCCGTCGCCGCGTCGGCCGTGACGACAGAGCCCCCGATCAGTGCCGTCGAGGCCGCCGCGACGACCATTCCGTACGATGCCTTGCGCATGCGCAACTCTCCCACTCGCCTTTGCCTCTTATGGGATAGCGGTGCGCCTTTCAACTTCCCGGCCGGGTTCAGGAAAGGCCCGCTCCACCCATGGATCCGAACAGACCGCACCACACGTCGACTTGAGCAAGCGATTCCCCTGCCCCAAGGACATCGTGATGTGGTCGCCCTGCGAGCTTAGAGAAGATCCCAGCCTGCCGGTATTGTCCGAAGGGACCTGCCCAAAAGGGCAATTGCTGCGCTGAGGTAGCGTTCTTTCCCTCTCCCCCACAGGGCAGTTGAACGGAATCCCGATGAAGAACCTCTCCCCCCGCACGCGCGTCCTGCTGGGCGTCGGCGCGGTCACCGCCTTGACGGCATCCGTCGCGCTGGTCCGGCTCGCCGACCGGCCGTCCTACGCGATCATTGCCGCGCCCTTCGCGGAGAACTCCGTCTGCCGCGGCCTGGACGGCGACTATCCGGGACGGCTCGCGGGGCAGGAGCGGACCACCACGGACGTTGCGGGGGCCGCGGTGTGGGGGGACGGCGCGATCATCCTGCGCTGCGGGCTGCCGACACCGAAGCCGAGCACCGACCCCTGCGTCACCGCCGATGGCGTCGACTGGGTCCTCCGGAGCGCGAAGGGCACCGACACCAGCAAGACGATCGTCACCTATGGGCGTTCGCCGGCTGTCGAGGTCACCATGGACGCCTCGGTCAAGGCACCCGATGCCGTCATGATCGACCTGGCCCGGCTGGTCAAGCCGATACGGCAGGTCAAGAAGTGCATCGCCGCCGCCGGTTGAGGGGTGTCCCCTCGCCCTCATGGCGCGAGGGCGAGGGGACCGCGCGTCATGCGGCAGACATCGCCCGTCGGCTCTGCGCAAGGATCCCCGGCAGGTGCCGCGAACACAGCGGATCCGTGCACAGCCTGGCGTGCGAGAGCACCGAGACGACCACGGCTTGCACCCTGGTCTCCAGCCGGAGCTTCTCCACAATCCGTGCCACGTGTGCCTTCACCGTGCGTTCCGCGATTCCCAACTCCCGCGCCAGCTGACGGTTTGCCAGACCGGTCCCGAGAAGGAGAAGAACCTCCTGCTCGCGGTCTGTCAGCCTCTCCAACTTCCGGATTCCGCGTTCCGGATCCTCTCCGGTGCGGCGGTAGGGACAGGCAGTCTCTCCCGCATCGGACCGTTCGGTCATTCCGGTCCTTTCTGATCGCCGCTCTTCCCCCGCGGACCCCCGTGGCCACGTGCTGCGGCGACCGTCTTTCACTCTAACGCGCAGGTCAGACAGGGGCATGTCAGCGCCGGGGCCTCGCCATGGCGCTCAAGACTCAGGCCCGGCCCAGGGGTTCACCCCCCAAGCCGGGCCTCTGTGTCGTCCGGGCCGCATGGTGTCGAGTCCCACGTTCTGGGCGTACCCGGCGAACAGGAATCACAAGCAGTTGCGGTTTTTGAAACTGGATGGCAGTGTTGCAGATATGACGCCCGATGAGCTCCGGTCCGGCCCCGCCGAGCAGCTGGCCGTGATCAACGCCTCCCCAGACCTGTCCCGTTCCGCTTCCGTGCGTGAACGCGCCGTCGGCCTGGCCACCCTCGCCGTCCTCTACGTCGGCCTGGTCACGGCCATGGAGTGCGATCTGCCTCGCGTTGCCGGACTCGGCGTCTACCTCGCCGCGTTGGTCCTTCTGCTCGCCTGGAACGGCCACCACGACGACGCGGCCCGCAGGCGGCCCCACGCTCGTCTGGAGAAGGCCGCGCGGTTCGGTGGCGTCGCCCTGCTGTCCATCCCCGGCATCAACCTCATCTTCGGCCAGGGGCCCGACACCTTCGTCGGTCACCTCGTCACCGCCGCGATCCCCACCGTGTGCGCCGCGGTCTACCTCGTCCTGCGCTGGAAGCGGTGACCGGTGGCAGACGACACCGCGGCACGGCAGCCGCGCGAGGTGCTGGCCAATCTCATCCATTCCCCGAACCGCCTGGCCATCCTGGCCACCCTCAACCGGGTCCAGCACGTGGCCTTCGCCGACCTGCGCGAGAGCCTGCACCTGACCGCACCGGAGCTCTCCCGCCAGATCGCGATCCTGGAGAAGGAAGGGATGGTGGAGGTCGCCAAGCTGCGCGTCAAACGCGTCGCCGTCACCCACGTCCGTCTCTCCGACACCGGACGCGAACGCTTCGCCTCGTATCTGGCCGATCTGCACGCCATCGTGGACGGATGAGGCCCTCGACCGCCCGCGCGCACCGCGACGCGGACGAACGGGGCCTGCGCCGCGCCATGCCGCAGGCCCCGTTCGCGCTCTCGCCGGCTACGCCCAGATGCAGGTGACGGCGGCGACGGCGAGGGACGCGGCCAGCCCCGCGGCGCCACCCTTGCCCGCGATCTTGATTCCGCGCTTGGCCGCTTCCTTGATGCCGATCTCGGCGACCTTCCGCCAGTTCTTCTTCTTGATGTGCTCCCTGACCTTCTCCACGACACCGCTGATGCCACCGACACCGATCGCATTGAGCAGGCACATCTCGTAGGACATGCGCTTCACGCGCTTCGGGCCCTGCCCGCCCAGCTCCTTGTGGGACTGGATGGCGTCGGCGAACTCGACGCCGAACTTCGCCTTGGTGGCCTCGTAGTCGAACTTGCCGTCGGCGTCGAGGTGTTCCCCCTTGTCGATCGCCTCGAGGTAGCGGGCGACCTGGTCGATCTGCTCCTGCGTGACCTGATCGTCCTGCACCACGGCGGCGGCCTCGTCCGCCGGGGCGTAGGCCTGCGCGACACCGGTGGCGCCCACGGACAGGGCACAGACGGCGGATATGAGCATGGCGCTGATACGCATACGCGTGTTCACGTGAGAGGTTCCCTTGCGTGTCGATACGCAGGGAGAAGGATCGCCGCGTTGCCGTGCACGGCGTCGCGGGGCCATGCGGACCCGCCCGGATTCCCCCTGCCATAACTGCCCCGGCTGCCTTGGTCAGTAGCCCCGGGGTTGAACGGCGTGAACCTATCGACCCTGATCACACGCATTCAAAGCGCAACGACACCTTCCGCGCCAATAGCCGCCTTTGACCGTTTTATTGGGTCGGTTGACGGGTGCCGGACCCCCGCCACCCGACGGGGGTGTCCGTCCGGTCGGCCGTCTCCCGGTACGGCTCGGGCGCCGGCCGGCACGGCAGTACCGCGTGGACCGTGAAACCGCCGTCCGGGGTCGGCATGGCCCGGAGCGCACCTCCCAGGAGGGACGCCCGCTCGCGCAGACCGGCGAGCCCCCGACCGGAGGAGGAGCGGTGGGAGAGGCCGGCCGGCGGTCCGGTGTCGCAGCCGGGAGGAGGGGCGTTGCGCACCTCGACGTGCAGCGCGCCACCGTCGGGGAACGCCGAGAGGGTGACGGTGACCTCGCTGCCCGGCGCGTGCTTGACCACGTTGGTCAGGGCCTCCTGCACGGTGCGGTAGGCGGCGTGCTCCGCCTCCGGCGACAACGGCCCCGTCGGCGGGCGGTGCTCGATACGCACCGCGAGCCCGCTGGCCGCGACGAGGGCGGACAGATCGGCGAGGCCCGGCGGGCCGGCGGGGTCCGCGGTGCCGCGCAGCGCGCCCAGCATGACGTGGAGTTCGTCGAGGGTCCTGGTGCCCAGCTCATTGATGTGTTCACCGCTTCTGCGGGCCCGGGGGTCCGATGACGTCAGGGCCAGTGCCCCGGCCTCCACGGAGATCAGGCTCACCTGATGGGACACCACGTCGTGCATCTCGCGGGCGAGCCGGGCGCGTTCGGCCGTGATGGCCTTCTCGGCCACCAGCATGCGCTCCCGCTCCTGGCTCGCTTTGAGCTCGGTGAGCCGGGCCGCCAGCTCACGGCGGGTACGGGCCAGCCGCCCCAGCGCCGTCGGCCCCCCGACGAACAAGGCGGGGCCCAGCAGCGCGGCGCCCCACTCGTGCGCCTTCCACGAGCGGACCTCCGCCAGTGACGACGGTGTCGCGGCGACCAGGAACATCACGGCGGCGCAGCCGTAGACGAGGAGCCGGCCGGGCAGGGCGGCGGCCGCCGTGCCCAGGGCGCACATCGGCGCGAGCCACAGATATCCGCTGACCGCGGCGGGAACCGTGACGAGCGCGACCGCGAGCGGCCACCGCCTGCGCAGCGCCAGGGCCGTCACGGCCAGCACATAGGCGGCGATCGTCGCCGGTCCGACCTGGTCGATGACGGTGACCAGCTCCGCGGCGGCAACAGCGACGATCACTGCGTCCAGGGCCCATTGCGGGGGACGACACCTCATGACCGCTCGGCGCTCGTCTCGCCTCGGCTCGCGCGATCGGTCCCCCCGTACCCGGCCCTGACCGATTCGGCCAGGACCGCCGCCTGGACGCGGTTGGCCGCGCCCAGCTTGGCGAGGAGCGAGCTGACATGGTCCTTGACCGTGCACCGGCTGAGGAAGAGCCGCTCGGCGATCTCGCCGTTGGTCATCCCCGTGGGCAGTAGCTCCAGCACGTCCCGTTCCCGTTCGGTCAGCGGGGCGCCGGCCTGCGCACGGGGACCAAAACCGTCGGGGACGGTGCGCGCGAAGGAACGCGCGACCGAGTGGGTGATCCGTGAGGACAGGGCGCTGCCTCCCGCGGCGAGCAGCCGCACGCCCGGGATCAGCTCCTGGGCCGCGGTGTCCTTGAGGAAGAAGCCGGCGGCGCCGGCGGCCAGTGCCCGTGCGACGTTCTCATCGGTCCCGAAGCCGGTCAGCATGGCCACGACGGGCGGGTCGTCGAGCTCGCGCAGTGCCGCCAGCACCTCCAGCCCGCTGACATCGGGCATGTAGATGTCGACGAGCGCGACCTGGGGCCGGTGCCGTACGGCCAGGTCCACGGCTTCGAGACCGTCACAGGTCACGGACACGCGGATGTCGTCGGCGCTCTCCAGGATCCTTTCCAGGCCGTACCGCAACAGCTTGTCGTCGTCGACGACCATCACATTCACGGGAGGCACGGAACCACTCACCTAGAAAGGAAAAATCAGACTAATGCTGCCCGGTGCACCTTATCCGATGCTTTTCAGCCTCCTCTGATCACGAAGCGGGGCGCATACCGCGTCATCCGTTCCGTGCGGTGCGACGGCCGTTGGAGGCGAGGTCGCGTTCGAGGGGGGTGCGGTAGCAGGGGGTGACGCGGGTGCCGGCGAGGAAGGTGGTCAGGCGGGTGATCTCGTCGTCGACGGCGGTGCGGGCTTCCTGGCCGGGGTCGGTGAGGAGGTGGTGGTTGATGTGGCCGTCGGGGCGCTGGGCCCAGGCGCCGATGATGCGGCCGTGCCACCAGATGGTGGGGCCGATGTTGCCGTTGCGGTCGAAGAGGGCCTTGGTGTGGTCGGGGTCGAGGTACCAGTCGCGGTGGCGCCAGCCCATGGCCGTGGGGTCGAGGCCGGGCAGGAGGGCAGCGCCCGGCTCGGGGAGGCCGGGGACAGCGTCGAGGTCCTCGGGGAGGAGGTAGCCGGTGCCCTCGTCGAGTTCGACGGCCTGGGCGCCGGTGGCGGCCAGTGCCGTGCGGGTGTCGGTGAGGTTCCAGCCGGTCCACCACTTCAGGTCGTCCACGGTGACCGGGCCGAACGCCGCGAGGTAGTGACGGGCCAGCGTGGTCCTCGCCTCGGCCACGGGGAGGTGCGGCAGGGGCCGGGCCGGGGCCCACCGGAACTGTGCGGAGGTCCACGAACCGGCGGGCCGGGCCCGGCGGATGCGGCCCTCGGCGGCGAGCACGCCCAGGACGGAGGCGCTGGCCCGCTGCCGCGACTCATAGGGCTTGCCGGGCGAGAGGACGATCTGCTCGCGCAGGGCGGGTATGTCCGCGGCGAGTTGGGCGGCGGTGGCCTCGCCGCGGGCCGTGAGGGCGGCGAGGGTGGCCTGCTCGGCGGCCGTGTAGCCGCGCTCGTCCCAGCCGAGGGTGTCGCGGAGCCTCGCCATGGTGTCGGCGCGGTGGCGGTGGGTGTCGCGGACGGTAGCGGACCGGACGGCCGGGGCCAGGGGGGCGGGGAGGACGAACATGGTGCGGCGCATGCACCGGATGCGCTCCAGCGCCGGGGCGCCGGCGGCGGTGTCGTAGAGAGGCCGTTCGACGGCGGCGACGCTGGGCCGGTGCATGCGGGCGGCCGTGGCGAGGAAGACGGTGGCGGGGTCGGTGGCGTGCAGGCCGATCAGCGCCTCGGCCACCGCCTCGGCCGTCCTCTCCCGCACGGAGGGTGCGAGGAGGTGACGGCGGACGAGGCGGGCGCGGCGCTGGGCTGCGGTGACGCGGGGAAGAACGCTCATGCTCGCTAACGGGTCAGTGGGTGCCGTGGATGCAGAAGGGCTGGCCGGAGGGGTCGAGCAGGACCGTCCAGTACTTTCCGCCGGGCTGGTGGGCGGGCTTGGTGGCGCCCAGCTGCAGTAGTCGCTCCTCCGCCGCTCGGACGTCGGGGAAGGAGAAGTCCATGTGGAAGGGCAGTTCCTCCTCGGGCCAGTTGGGGGCCTGGTAGGAGGCGGAGGTGTAGAAGAGGTACATCGCCCCGTCGACGTGGAGGGCGAAGGCGACGTCGTTCCCGTCCTTGTCGGGGTAGGTCCGAGAGACCTCGGTGCCGAGGGCGGTGGCGTAGAAGTCGGCGAGCCGTCGTCCGTCCCGGGCCCACAGGGCGTGGCACATGATCTTCCCGGACAGGGTGACGGGGCCGGTGCTGCTGTTCTCGTTGCTCATGGGAGTGCTCTCTCGCGTGCGGCGGGGGTCAGCGGACGACCTTGACGCCGAAGTGGGTGCCGAAGCCCAGGGCGAAGCCGATGGCGCTGTGCATGTGGGCGTACATCTCCATGCCGCGGGCGGCGACGATGCCGCCGAGGTCGAGGACGTCGTCCCAGCCGTAGGACGTGAGCAGGTCGGTGACCTGCCGCCGGGCGTCGGCGTCCTCGCCGGCGACGAACATGGTGTGGTCCCCGCCGCCGACGGCCTTCGGGTCGACGACGGTGTCCTGCTCCTGGGTGACGAACGCCTTGACGACCTTGGTGCGCGGCAGGGCGCGCTGGATGCGCTCGCCGAGGCTGTCGCTGTCGCAGGGGTCGAGGACGGGCATGGTGCCCCAGGGGGTGGGCCAGGGGTGCTCGATGTCGGGGTTGTAGACGAACGGCACGGCGTAGTCGACGAGCGTCTTGCCGGCGAGCTGGTCGGCGATGGCGGACAGGGCCGCCACCGCGTTGTGGCCGTCGATGCCGTTGATGACGAGGTCGCCCTCGGCGGCGGCGTCGCCGAAGGTGTGCAGCCCGGTGCCGGGGTGCTCGGCGAGGAACTGCCGGTAGGGCGGGGTGCCCATCATGTCGGGCTCGGTGCGGGCCAGGGTGGCCTTCGGGTCACGGGTGCCGACGTGGACCTCGTGGCCGAGTTCGGCGAGCTTGGCGATGTGGGCGCGGGCACCGCTACCGGTACCGAGAACAGCGATCTTCATGGGTAACCTCCCGGTTTGATCTGTTTTGATCCGTTCGGACGGATCCACCGTAGAGGGCATTCAGGACAGCGGGTGTCCTTTGACGGCGGCATCATGGAATTCATGACCAGCGACATGACCGCCCGGATGCTGCGCCTGCTGTCCCTGCTGCAGACCCGTCGGGAGTGGTCCGGCGCCGACCTCGCCGAGCGCCTCTCGGTGACCGTGCGCACCGTCCGCCGGGACATGGACCGGCTGCGTGAGCTGGGCTATCCCGTCGACAGCACCCGTGGACACGCCGGCGGCTACCGCCTCACCTCCGGCAGCGACCTGCCGCCCCTGCTGCTGGACGACGACGAGGCGGTCGCCGTCGCGGTCGCCCTGCGCACCGCCGCGGGCGGCCTGACCGGCATCGAGGAGACCGCCGTACGGGCCCTGGCCAAGCTCGAACAGGTCCTGCCGCGTCGCCTGCGCGGCCAGGTCACGGCCCTCCAGACGTCCCTGGCGGGCATCGCCTGGGAGACCCGCGGGCCACGCGCGGACCCGGGCCTCCTCGCGGCCTTCGCCGTCGCGTGCCGCGATCACGAGATCGTCGCGTTCGACTACACCACCCGCCACGGCGGTACGGCGCGGCGCCGCGTGGAGCCCTGCCATGTCGTCTCCTCCGGCGCCCTGTGGTACCTCCTGGCCCACGACACCGACAAGGACGACTGGCGCCTCTTCCGCCTCGACCGCATCTCCGGTGCCGTGCCCACCGGGCACCGCGTCCCGCCCCGCGCCGTACCCGGCGGCAACCCCGCCGCCTTCGTCGCCGGCCGGCTGTCCGCCGCCCCCACCCGCTACCGCGCCCTCGCCACCGTCCAGGCGTCCGCCGAGCACGTCCGCGCCCGCACCCGGGGGCTGGCCACCCGTCTGCAACCCGTCGACGAGCACACCTGCCGCGTCGACGCCTCCGACGACCACTTGCCCCGTATCGCCCAGACCCTGGCCGATCTCGACGCCGACTACACCCTCGACGCCGACCCCGACGTCCTCAGCCATCTCCGCGACACCGCCCACCGCGTCCTGCGCGCCACGGGATGAGATGTGGGTCCGGCCCTGCCTGCCGGGTGCGTCAGGCCTGCCGGGTGGGCAGCACGATCGCCTGGCGCAGGTTCACATGGCGGGCGCGGCTCGTGGTGTAGGCGATCAGGTCGGCGATGTCGTCCGCCGACAGACCGATCAGCGCGTCGAACATGCCGTCCAGCCGGCCGGACAGCTCGGCGTTGTCGATGTGGCCGCCCAGCTCCGTGTCCGTCAGGCCCGGTTCGATGTTGGTGACGCGGACGTCGCGCGGGCCCAGCTCCGTGCGCAGGGACTGCGAGAGGTAGGTGAGTGCGGCCTTCGTCGCGCCGTACACCGCGTAGTGGGGGAAGGTGAGGTGCGCGCCGATGGAGGAGATGTTCACCAGGTCCGCCGTGCGGCCGGCCTCCGCCACCGCGATCAGGTCCGGCGTGAACGCGCGGATGACGCGCAGCGCGCCGGCCACGTTCGTGTCCAGCATGCGCTGCCACTCGTCGGCGCGGCCGTCGGTGACGGGGTTCGGCAGCATCACGCCCGCCGCGTTGACCACGAGGTCCGCCTCGCCGTACGCGGCGTGGACCCGGTCGACCGCCGCATCCACCGAAGCCGCGTCGGTGACGTCGGTGGCGACCGCGAGGGCCTGCCCGCCGTCCGCCTCGATCCTGGCGGCCAGCTCGGTCAGCCGATCGGCCCGGCGGGCGAGCAGCGCCACCCGCACGCCGTGCGAGGCGAGCAGCCGGGCGGTGGCCTCGCCCATACCGCTGGCGGCTCCGGTGACGACGGCGGTGCGGCCGATGAGGGTGTCGTATGCCATGGGGACTCCTGGGTCGGTGGTGGTACGAGAGGGGCGCCGCCGGGTGTCTCCCGGCGATGACCACCACCCTGCGCCGGGCCGCCGCGCCTACCCAGGGCTGCCGTTTTCCTGGGTCCGGCAGTACCAGGAACCAGCCGGTCCCGGGACCTAGGATCGCCGGCATGGACATACCCGTCGGCCGGGAACTCGGCGACTTCCTGCGCTCGCGACGCGCCCGCATCCGGCCCGAGGAGGTCGGGCTGCCAGGTCACGGCAGGCGGCGGGTGCCGGGCCTGCGCCGTGAGGAGGTCGCCCACCTCGCGGGCGTCAGTGTCGACTACTACATCCGCCTCGAACAGGGCCGCGGCCCCTCGGTCTCGGACGCGGTCCTCGACGCCATCGGGCGGGTCCTGCGCCTCGACGACACCGAGCAGGAGTATCTGCGCACGGTGGCCAGGCCCGCCGACCGCCGCGCCTCCGGTGCCCGTCGTACCTCCGCCGCCGGTTCCGCCCCCCAGAGGGTCCGCCCGGGGCTGCGACTCCTCCTGGACACCCTCGACCGGGCCCCGGCGTTCGTACTCGGCCGCCGCATGGACGTGCTGGCGTGGAACGACCTGGGCGACGCCGTCCTCGGCTTCTCGCAGCTGCCGCCCGAGGAGCGCAACATGCCACGCCAGGTGTTCCTCAACCCGCTGACGCGTGAGCTGTACCCGGACTGGCCGGCGGTGGCCGCGGAGACGGTGGCCCATCTGCGCCTGGACGCGGGGAGACATCCGCAGGACCGGCGACTGGCCACGCTGGTGGGCGAACTGTCGCTGGGCAGCGAGGACTTCCGCAGACTGTGGGCGGACCACCAGGTCAAGGAGAAGAGCTACGGGTCCAAGCGCATGGTGCACCCCGTGGTGGGCGAACTCACCCTGCCCTACGAGACGTTGACCGTTCCCGGGGAGCCGGACCAGATGCTGGTGGTCTACACGCCGAAGCCCGGTACGCGGACGGAGGAGCGCCTGAGGCTCCTGGCCAGCTGGGCGGCGACACCCAACGGTTGTTAGTGAGGCGTTATCGGTGCGCTAGCGATCTCCGTCAGAGTCATGTGCGTCCAAGGGCGTTGATGAAGGGCGGCGGGGGTCTTCGGCTTCTCGCCCGCCCATTGAACGGGGGAGCACGAAATGCGGAAGACGCGGAAGGCGACGGCGCCGGGCACCGACGGTCGCGCCGGTGGTATGCGCGAGTTACCGGGGTCGCCGATTCCCCGCACGGGGGCGCGGCGGCGCGATCGGTCACCTTCTCTCTTTCGGAGTTGACCACGGCGCGGTCCGTCGAAGCGCAGGGACAGGACCAGCAGCGTTACGGAGGCGCGCGGGTCCGACAAAGGCCCTCGGAAAACCCTTGAAGACTTCGGAGCGTAATCCTCCGTCGACCCTCCGTTGAGAATTCTCCTTTTCGGGGCCGAAGCGGAACCTCGACATCCGCCACCCCATCTTTCTGGGCGTCCCAATTTCCTCTGGGCGACCCACACACCAGAACTTCGAACGAATGCGATGGGGACCGTCATGCGCGAATTCAGCCGTCGAGGCATAGTCGGGCTCGGAATAGGGGCGGCGGCCGCGCTCTCCGTGGCCGGCTGCTCGCCCTCCGGGTCGTCGACCTCCGACAAGGTCGGCACCAAGCCCGGAAAGGCAAAGAGCAAGCCGATAGGCGACGGCTCGACCGCGTACACCGGAAAGCAGCCCAACCAGCCGCCCGCACCGGAGAAGCTGGAGCCGGGCCAGAAGCCGCCGCAGTTCGTCGTCTTCTCGTGGGACGGGGCGGGCGAGGTGGGCAACGGCCTCTTCCCGCGGTTCCGCAAGCTCGCCAAGGAACACAACGCCTCGATGACCTTCTTCCTCTCCGGGCTGTATCTGCTGCCCGAGTCGAAGAGGCGGCTGTACCGGCCGCCGAACAACCCCGTCGGCGCCTCCGACATCGAGCTGCTCACCGATGAGCACATCAAGGTGACGCTGAAGAACCTGCGCGCGGCGTGGCTGGAGGGCCACGAGATAGGCACCCACTTCAACGGCCACTTCTGCGGCGAGGGCCGCGGCTCGGTGAAGCACTGGACGCCCGCCCAGTGGGACGACGAGATCGAGCAGGCCATGTCCTTCGTCACCAAGTGGCGGACCAACACCGGCTTCACCGACCTCGAACCGCTGCCCTTCGACTACAGCAAGGAGCTGGTCGGCGGCCGTACGCCGTGCCTGCTCGGCCAGGAGAACCTGCTGCCGACGGCGAGGAAGCGCGGCTGGCGGTACGACGCCAGCTCGCCCGGCGGCCTCCAGGTCTGGCCCACCAAGAAGCAGGGCATCTGGGACTTCCCCCTCCAGGGGATACCGTTCCCCGGCCACAGCTTCCCGGTCCTGTCGATGGACTACAACATCCTGGCCAACCAGTCGAAGAACTCCACCAAGGCCCCGCCGGCCAACTACCCGGGCTGGCGCAAGCAGGCCACGGGGGCGTACATCGCCGGTTTCCAGCGGGCCTACGAGACCAACCGGGCGCCGTTCTTCATCGGCAACCACTTCGAGCAGTGGAACGGCGGCATCTACATGGACGCCGTCGAGGAGGCGATCAAGCACATCGCCGACGAGAAGCACAAGGACGTCCGGATGGTCTCCTTCCGCCAGCTCTGCGACTGGCTGGACGCCCAGGACCCGAAGGTCCTGGCCGGCCTGCGCGGGCTCGGTGTGGGTCAGCAGTTCACCGGGCGCGGCTGACGGCCCCGGTCGGGGGGCGCTCCTCCCCGCTCCACGCGAAAGCCCCAGGCCGACCGAGCGGCCTGGGGCTCGTGGGCGTTCGGGGCTCGTGGGCGTGCACGGGGGCGAGGGGTTCGACCGGTGACGCCGTCGAGGCGCCGGGTCCCTGCGCACGCAAACCGCAGTTCAATGGAAGCAGAGCGGCGTGCCGCCGAGCACGCCTGAGCAAGGGAAGAGCCTCCCGGCACCGGATGAGGAGAGACCCATGTACCGACGTCTCTTCCGAGCGGGTGCCGTCGTCGGCGCCGCGCTTTCGGCCCTGATCGTCGGCGGCGCGGCCCAAGCCGCCGTCGCCGCGCCCCACGTTCCCGCATCGCACCGGATGGCCGCCGCCCAGCACCCTCGGCTCGTACCGGAGGAGTGCGGGGTGGTGCCCGTGATCACGCCCGTCACCGTCCACGGCAAGAAGACCTTCACCACCATGTGGTACTTCAACTGCACGCTCAAGGAACCACAGCCCGCTCAGGAACCGCCTCCCTGAGAGGGGCGGCGACCGGTGGCGTGCGAACGCCGGTGGAGGAACCACAGGCCCCCCAGGAGCAGGGAGAGCACCACCAGGGCGATCAGAGCGGTGCCCCAGAAGCCGCCGACCAGCCGGACCCCCGCGAGGGCGAGCCCGGCGGCGGCAAGGACGGGCAGCAGGGTCAGGGCCAGGAAGCGCAGGACGACGGCGACACCGGCGGCCCTGGGCAGGCGGGTGAACGGCCGCCGGTGCCTCGCCCGGTCCCCGGTGGCACCGGGCGAGTAGTACCGCACAGCCTTGTCCGCCAGTCGCAGGGTGCTCTGCCGGTAGAGCACGGCGAGCGCGGGCACCCAGATCAGGGGGAGCACCATCCCCACGAGGAACAGGGCGCCGAGCAGGGCCGTCGACAGGGCCCGACGCAGTCTGCTGGGCTTGTCGCCGCCCGTGAGGCCGAGCACGGCGGCCATCCTGACGATGAGTGACCAGCGGGTACGTCGGGGGAGGTGGCCGTGGCCACCCGGGGGATGGCGGCTCACCTCGGCAAGGGCCCGGCCGGCCGCCTCGGTCGACGGGTACACGTCCTGCAGGACCAGGATGTCGGCGACCCGTTGTTCGCTGCAGGGGTCGTGGCCGGCGACGGCGGCCAGTTCGAGCACCATCGTCGCCTGCGACAACAAGGCCGCCACGAAGCTCACCGGCATCAGGACGATGAACGGCCCACCCAGTGCGGCGCCGTCGACGATCGTCATCCGCGTCCCGTGGGCGATCGCGTCATGACCGAGCTCATCGGCTCCGGCCAGGGGCTTTCGCCGTCTGCGGCGGGCCACCGCGGCAGACGCTCGCGGCCCGAACCGCCGTACGGCGAAGAAGGCCAGCTGCTCGGGCATGTGCTGCGGGTCCGCCCAGATCATCGGCAGCAGCGCCTGGGCCTCGACCGTCACCGGCTCGTCCGCGCGGGCGGAGCGCGCCTGGGGCCCGTTCCGTTCACCGCCGTTCATCCGGTACCGGCTCTTCTGCGCCGTCGCACGGGCCCTCGACCGCCGCGTGGACCTTCGGCGCGCGGCACGGCTCCTCGCCCCCTTTCGGCCGGCCGCTCACCGGTCGGCCGGATTCGACAATGCGACGTTCTCCGATGCGGATTCGACGTTCCGGGTACCCGATTCGGCGTTCCCGGGTGCCGGCGTGGGTTGGATACCGGGGAGTGGGGACGTACGAAGACGGGACGTACCGAAGACGGGACATGCCGAGACGGGACGTTGCCCGTTTCGTCAGCCCTGGGCCGGCAGCCTCGTCACGCCGTCCTACGCCGTCCTACGCGGTCTCCAGCTCCGTGACGATTTCGGCGAAACCGAGCGCGCGCAGAACGCTGCCGGCCGCGTCGACCACCCGCGCGCTGCCGACGATCGGCGCGATCGCCACACAGACGGCCTTGGCGTCCTCGGCGGTCAGGCCGGCCTCTTTCGCCACGCTGAGATTGGCCAGGTACGAGGCGGGCGCGGCGTCCATCGCGATGAGCGCCGCCAACCGCACGAGGTGGTAGGTGCGCTCGTCGAGGCCGGAATTGGGCAGCGTTTCGATGGTCATCCGGGCCAACTGCTCGAAGACCGGGTGCTCACCTTGCGCCAGGGCGCCCAGGGCTCGTTCGGGAGCTTGTCCTGCTGTCATGAT
This sequence comes from Streptomyces sp. NPDC059008, assembly GCF_042749045.1. NCBI lineage: Bacteria > Bacillati > Actinomycetota > Actinomycetes > Kitasatosporales > Streptomycetaceae > Streptomyces > Streptomyces sp. NPDC059008. The sequence continues at coordinate 93,638 of NZ_JBHYJC010000001.1, forward strand.
CAGCGACCTTCTCACTCCATGTGTCCTGCAGAACCACACAGGCCGCGCGGGAAGGAAAGGCCGAGCAGGAAGGACCCTCAACGCAGGAAGTGCCTATATCCATGGCATTCCTTCGCGGGCCCGGCGTCAAATGCTCCCGGCCCGCGCGGCGGAGGGACCGGCCGGTGCTCCGGACGGCCGCGGATCAGCTGTCCGAGCAAGCATCTGCCGGACGGGGAGCCGACGGACCGGGGAGCCGTCGGACGGGGAGCCGGCAGTCGAGGAGCCGTCAGTCGAGGACGGGGTAGTCGGTGTAGCCGCGCTGGTCGCCGCCGTAGAAGGTGGCCGGGTCCGGTGCGGTGAACGGTCCGCCCAGGGCCAGCCGGCGGGGCAGGTCGGGGTTGGCCAGGAACAGCGCGCCGAAGGCGATCAGGTCCGCCAGCCCCTCCTCGACCAGGGGCAGCGCCTCGTGGGCGGTGGGCTGCGGGTGGGTGAAGGGGTTGAGGACGAACGCGGTCGGCCACGCCTGCCTCAGCTGCCGGGTCAGCTCCCGGTCCGGGCCCTCCATGACGTGCAGATAGGCCAGATTCATGGGCGCCAGCCGCGCCACCAGGGCGCCGTAGAGCTCGGCGGGGTCCTCCTCGACGATGTCGTTGTACGGGTTGCCCGGCGAGACGCGGAAGCCGACCCGTTCACCACCGACGGCGTCGGCCACGGCGGCGGCGATCTCGACGCCGAGGCGGATACGGCCCTCGACGGAGCCTCCCCAGCCGTCGGTGCGCTGGTTGGCGTTGGCGGAGAGGAACTGGTGGATCAGGTAGCCGTTCGCGCCGTGGACCTCCACTCCGTCGAAGCCGGCGGCGATCGCGTTGCGGGCCGCGGCGGCGAAGTCGGCGATCGTCTGCGCGATCTCCTGCTCGCTCAGCTCCCGGGGCACCACGAAGTCCTTCGGGCCCTCATGGGTGAAGACCTGTCCCTGGGCGGCCACGGCCGAGGGTCCGACCGGCACCAGGCCGTCGGGCAGCAGGCTGGGGTGTCCGATCCGGCCGGTGTGCATGAGCTGGGCGAAGATCACCCCGCCGCGCTCGTGGACCGCCTGGGTGACCGGTCGCCACGCCTCGACCTGGGCCTGGCTGTGCAGCCCGGGGGTGTCCGGGTAGCCCTGCCCGACGACGCTGGGCTGGATGCCCTCGGTGACGATCAGGCCGGCCGACGCCCGCTGGCCGTAGTACACGGCCATCTCGGGTGTCGGGGTCGCGCCGGGTCCGAAGGCACGGCTCCGCGTCATCGGGGCCATCGCGATCCGGTTCGCGAGCTTGGCGCCGGCCAGATCGAACGAGTCGAACGCAGTGGACATGACTGACTCCTCCAAGGGTGGGTGCGGGGTGGGAGAGGGTGCCGCAACACCTTCAGCATGGCACATTACTTGTTCGAGCAACAAACTTCCCCCGAGTAGGCTCATCGGGGCCGTTCACCCGTAGCCTGGGCTGCTTCTTGCCTGGGCAAGTACGATGGCCGGACGCATTGCCCGCCGGCCCGCCCGCCGGGGACGAAGGAGTTACTCGTGGCCGATGAGCCCACCCCGCCGCCCACGGCACGCCGACGGTCCGCCCGCGACACCGCCCCGCCGGCCGGCGGGGCCCTGCCCGCGACGGCGCGCAGCGGTCCCCTCAGCCACGCCGTCTTCCGCACCGCCCGCCTGCACCGGGCGGCCGCCGCGCACCTGCTGCGCTCCACCGGCCTCTACACCGGCCAGGAGCTGCTGATGATGCACCTGTGGGAGAACGGACCGCAGACCCAGTCGGAGCTGGTCCGCCTCCTGGACGCCGAGCCGTCCACCGTCACCCGCATGGTCAAGCGCCTGGAGCAGGGCGGCTTCGTCCGCCGCCGGCCCTCCGCCACCGACCGGCGGGTGATGACGGTCGAGGCCACCACCGCCAGCCAGGCCCTGCGCCGCCAGGTCGAGAGCGCCTGGCAGGAGCTGGAGCAGACCACCGTCGGCGGGCTCACCGACGCCGAGCGCGACACCCTCGGCGCCCTGATGCGCAAGGTGGAGGACAACCTCAGCCGGGCACTCGGCTCCTGGGCCCAGGACGCCTAGGCAGCCGCGGAGCGGGCCCCCGTCGGCCGGTATGTTCGAAACGGCCATCGCCGCGGGGGCGGGCCGCCGAGGACGAGGGGACGCATGGACACGGCTACGATCCTGGCCCGCCTGGAAGAGGCTCGTGCCGCCGATTCCACGGCGCGCAACCGGATCTGCGACGAGGCGGCCGCCGCACTACTGGCGGCCGGGTCCCCGCCGGAGTTCGAGGTGGACTCCGCCGACTTCGACACGGACCCGTACTTCGTGTGCGCCGACCGCTACTGGCGCCGGCGGCTCCAGGACCGGCCTACGGTCGCCACGGCGCTCGCGTGCGGGCGGTGGATGACGGACCATGTGACGGACGAGGGCTGGATCGCGGTCGCCGAGCAGTGGGGGCTGGGGAACGGGTTCATCAACCGGCACAGCGCCGAGTCGGTGGGTCAACTCACCGAGGCGGCCCGGGAGATCGCCGGCCTCGGCGAAACCGCGGGGCAGCGCGTCGCGTACCTCGTCGCCCTGTTCCACGGCGGCAAGCTGCGCTCGAACTTCTGCTTCGACGAGCTGCACGACTTCCTCGCGTCCTCGCCGCTGGCCCTGGCCGCCGGCGCCCACCGCGAGCAGCCGCTCTTCCTGGCCCTCAGGTCGTTCGCCGCCTTCGGCAGCCGCGCGTTGACCGTCGAGTACGCCACCGATCTGCTGGTCCGGGCCTGGGCATCGCCCCGCCGCACCCGGCACACCGTGGACCTCTGCCTCAACGGGCTGGCGCTCGCCGTCCCCTTCGAGGGCCAGGGGGAGCTCTTGCGCAGGCACGCCGAGGAGGCCGTCGAGGAGTACCCGCGCAACCACATGTTCCACGCCCGGCTCGCCGCCGGACTGCACATGTGCGGACGGCATGACGACGCGCTGGCGCGCATCGACACCGCGCTCGCGCTGCTCGGAGCGAACCCCGCCTTCAGCCACAACATCCTGCAGGACCAGTACCTCGCCAAGCGGGACGCGATCCAGGAGGGGCGGCTGCGTGCCCTGCGGGACGCCGAGCAGCAGCGGCGCTGGGACCAGCAGATCGCCGCCAACGCCCAGTTGGAGCGCTCCTTGCACACGTCCTCCGTGCGGGCTGTCGAAGTCGTCGCCGTCTTCACCGCCGCCATCGCCTTCGCCGTCGGATCCCTCCAGGTCACCCTGACCGGCAAACTCCCCCTGTCCGACCGCCTCTACCTCCTGGCCGCCCAGGGCGTGGGCCTGGCCGTCTTCGCGCTGCTGATAGTCGGAGGGACGTGGTGGATCACCCGGCGGCGTCAGCACGGGGGCGGCGGGGACGCATGACGTCCCACCGGTGACGGGCGCCGGGCGGTACGCGGGGCCACGCGCGCATCGCCGCCCGGCGTCGCGGGCCTCGTGGCGGTGTGCCCGGCGGGTGGCCGGATCGCAGCGTACGGCCGAAGGGCAAGGGAGATCGCTCTTATGGCCGTTGTAGCAGACAGGTACGGTTTGGCCATGGATGCATCCGGAACGCTCGCGGCCGAGGAGAACACCGGGCCGCCGGCGGTCATCAAGGCCGCCGCGCGCCAACTGCTGGTGAAACTGGGCGCCGGCGGGCTGACCCTGGAGGCCGTCGCCGGTGCCGGCGGTCTCGCCGTCGCCGACGTGACGGCCGTCTTCCCGCATCGGGACGACCTGCTGACCGCGCTGGTCATCGACGCCTACAACGAGTCCGGCGCCGCGATGGAGCGGGCCGATCGGGCCGCCGGGGACACCGGTGCGACGGCGGGCGCACGGCTGCTGGCGGTGACCCGCGCACTGCGGCAGTGGTCCTTCGACAACCCCGCCGAGTTCACGCTGATCTACGGCTCGCCCGTGCCGGACTACCACGCCCCGCAGAGCACGGTCCCGCCCGCGTCGCGTACCCCCGGGGTACTGGCCGGCATCGTGCGTGCGGCGCTGGAGGCCGGTGAACTCACCCCGCCCCGGCGGACGGTGGCGCCACCCGGTGCGCCGCTGCTGCGGCCCGAGGCCGTGGAGCTCTTCGGCGGTGTGCCCGAGGCTCCGTTCTCGGACATCATCGAGCGCGGCATCGTGCTGTGGAGCAATCTGATCGGGCTCCTGGTGTTCCAGGTCTTCAGCCGTACCCACGACAGCGTCCGGGACGAGTCCGCGTTCTTCGACTACGCCATCGCCGTGGCGGCCGAAGGCATCGGGCTCGTGGTCCCCCTGGGCGAGGACACCGACTAGACCGTCCGCCGCACGCGCGGCGCCGCCGGGGAATCAGGCCGTGAACACCACTAGAACCCTCTGCTTCGTCATCGCGGCGCTCTCGTCGTACGCCGCGCTCGTCTACCGGCTGGGCCAGGTCAGGCGCAGCTGGCGGGACAACGCCTACCGCACACTCGTGATCACTCTGCTGCTGCAGTGCCTCACCTTCACGATGGGCGCCGTCGCCATGGGAGGCGAGAGCTTCCTGGGCGTCGGCAACCTCGCCATCCTGGTGATGCACCTGTCGGCGGTCGCCTTCTGCGTCAGCGCGCAGATCATCCTGCTGCGCTGGGCGACCGACGCCGAGGAGGCGGTGCGCAAGACCCGCTACTGGCTGATCACCGGCATCACCCTCGACGTGCTGCTGCTGGTGCTCTTCCTGATCGCCGACGGCCCCGGCCGGCCCGCCTCGGACTTCAACACCGGCAGCGGCCAGCCGCTGGTCCTCACCTACCTCCTGGTCTTCATCGTCTCCCAGGCGGTTCCGTGCGTGACCATCTTCCGCCAGTGCGGCCCCTACGCGCGGATGGCCGGCAAGGCCGAGCTGAGGCAGGCCCTGCGGATGCTCTCCGTCGCCGCGGTGATCCTCTTCCTCTACTGCCTGGGCAGGACCGTCAACATCCTCACCGCCGCGGCCGGGATCGACATCGGCGTCTGGCAGTTGGCCTCCAACGTCTTCAGCGCGGTGGGCATCCTCACCCTCTCCCTCGCCCTGACGATCTCCTCCTGGGGGACCTCGGCCGCCAAACTGCTGGCGTGGGCGCGCAGTTACCGGTCCTACCGCGCCCTCTACCCGCTGTGGCGGGACCTGTACGAGTCCTCGCCGGACATCGTCCTGGAGCCGCCGGGGGCCGCGGTCTCCGACCTCGACTACCGCCTCCACCGCCGGGTGATCGAAATCCGGGACGGCTGGCGGGACCTGCGCCCCTATATAGACCGCACCGCCACCGGAACCGACGGGGCGGGCCCCGAGGCGAGCGAGGAGTCCCGGCAGGCCTTCGCCGAAGCGGCCCAGATCCGGCAGGCCCTGCACGCCAAGCGCGCCGGCACCATCCCCGACGACAACAAGGACGACGGCGACTTCGACGACCGCGACACCGACAACCTGACCGCGGAGGTCGCCTGGCTGACCCAGGTCGCCTCCGCCTACCGGAAGCTCGGCAGCGCCGGTTGAGAGCTCCCGCCCGGTCTGCCCCCGTCAGGCCGGGCGGGTTTCTCCCATTTCCCCCGTGGTTCCCCCCGCGGATCCCCCGTGGATCCCCGGGGGTTCCCTGTTTCCCCCGTGCTTCCCCCGTTTTTCCTGTCGCGCCGGATGGGTGTGCCCCACCCGACCCCTGGCCCGGCCTCTCCCCCGAGAGCCGGGCCAGACCGACAAGACCGGCAACCAACTCGGCTACCCCCGTAAGCAAAGTTAGCTATCAGCTATCGGCAAGGTCCACGTTGGCGGAGTCCGGCCCGATTGTCAACTGACCGCTAATCTGCGAAACTGACGGATAGCCGAGGGCAATGCCAAGGAGGTGACGGGAGGGAGATTTCGCAATGTCTGAGACTGATGACCGGCCCGTGCTGGCAGTGCGTCTGGACAACCTCTTCAAGACGGTTCGTCCCAAGGGCAAGCACTGGACCAACGCCGAAGTGGCGGAGGAACTGAAGCAGGCCAACCCCGAACTCCGCGTCGGGGGCGTCTATCTGTCGCAGCTGCGGACGGGCAAGCGCTCCAATCCCTCACCGGACCTCCTCGCCGCCCTGGCACGCTTCTTCGGAGTGTCGGTCGCCTACTTCTTCGACGACGAGGTCGCCGAGTCGGTGCTCAGCGAGGTCGCCGCCATCGAGGCGCTGCGACAGGCCGGAGTCCGCTCCGTGGCGATGCGGGCGGCCGGAATGAAGAAGGAGAACCTCCAGGCCATCACGGCCATCATGGATCAGTACCGGCAGATGCAGGGCCTGCCGCCCGTCGCCGACAGCTCCGACGCGGAGTAGGGGCCCGGGGAGTGAGGGGCGCCAGGAAGGGACGGTCGGCCGATCAGGACCGCCGCAGCCGGCTCAAGAAGCTCCGCACGGCCGGCGCCCGGAAGATCGCCGAACTCGATCTGCCGAAGGTGGCCGATGTCGCCGAACTCTGCCGCCACCTCGGCGAGGTGCGCGACCGCCCGATCACCCTGGTCCCGATGCAGATGCCCGCGTCGCACCCGTGCGGCATGTGGGTCGCCGCCCGCGACGAGGACCTGATCTTCTACGACGCCAACACGACCAGCGCGCATCAGGAGCACATCATCTTGCACGAGCTGGGTCACATCATCTGCTGCCATCGCGGGGCGGGTTGGCTGGACGAGGCGAGCGCCCGCCTCCTCTTCCCCAACCTCGACCCCGACCTCGTGCGTGACATGCTCCTGCGCGCGACCTACGACGACGTACAGGAACAGGAAGCGGAGATCATCGCCTATCTGCTCTCGCAGCAGGTGGGCAGCGCCGAGGAACGGCGTGCCGCGCCCCCGGCCGAGGACGCCGCGGGCGGCGCGGAGGCCGGCCGGACCGCCATGCTCCATCGGATCGAACGCACCCTGATCTGACGTGGGTTACTTACCCCCCGGCGGACGCCACCTCCTCTGCCAGGATCGACACCGCACGCCGGATGTCGTCCTCACGGTGCTCGCTGGTGACGAAGAACCGCAGCCTGGCGAGCCCCTCGTCCACGGCGGGGTGGAAGATCGGATCGGCGATGACGCCCCGGTCGAACAGCCGGTCCGCGACCCGCAGGGTCCGCGCCGAGTCGCCGAGGACACACGGCACGATCGGCGTGCCGGCACTGGCGCCCGTCGCCAGACCGGCCGAGGCGGCCAGGCCCACGAACAGCTCCGCGTTGCGCCGCAGCGCCCGCACCCGGTGCGGTTCCGCGGTGATCAGCTCGGTGGCGGCCAGCGCCGCGGCCGCGTTGGCCGGGGTCAGGCCGACGCTGTAGACGAAGCCCGGCAGCGTGTGCCGCAGCCAGCGCACCATCCTGGCCGAGCCGCCGAGGTAACCGCCGCAGCTGGCGAAGGACTTGGACAGGGTGCCCATCCACAGGTCCACGTCGGAGCGGTCCACACCGAAGAGCTCGCCGACGCCGCGGCCGCGCTCGCCCACGGTTCCGATGCTGTGCGCCTCGTCGACCATCAGCAGGGCGCCGTAGCGCCGCTTCAGCTCGATCACCGCGGGCAGATCGACCAGGTCACCGTCCATGCTGTAGGCGCCCTCGACGGCGATCAGCACCCTTCGGAACCGCGAGCGGTTGAGCCGCAGCAGCTGCTCCAGCCGGCCGATGTCGTTGTGGGCGAAGGGGCGCCGCGCCGCCCCGGACAGGGCACAGCCCTGCAGGATGCTGTCGTGGGCGAGCGCGTCGTGCACCACGAGGTCGCCCGCGCCGACGAGGTGCCCGATCGCGGTGACATTGGTGGCATGGCCGCTCACCAGCGTCAGACAGTCCTCGACGCCGAGGAAGTCGGCGAGCGCGCGTTCCAGCCGTACGGTCAGGTCCCGTTCGCCGGAGAGCGGCCGGCTCGCGGAGACCGAGGTGCCGTACCGCTCCACCGCCCGGTGCACGGCCTCGTTGACCGCCGGATGGCCGGAGAGCCCCAGGTAGTTGTAGCTGCCGAAGGACAGGTACGTCCGCTCGCCGATCACGGTCGTGTCGCGGATGTTGCCCTGATGGACCCGGAAGTACGGGAAGGCCGCACCGCTGTCGGCGATCGCGTCGACGCGGTCCTCGAACTGCCGCACCTCCGGGAAGTCGTCGACACGGGCCGTCGCGGCGTCGAAGTCCGGCCGCGTCTGCCGGGGCAGCGGCTCACCCGGGGCCGGGGGCCGCGCCAGATGCGGGTCGACCAGGGCGATCAGCCGCTCGACGGTGAGGTCGGGCGAGAACATCTCCTCGGTGCGGAAGTCCGGTATCCGCTTGCCGATGTTGACCTCCAGCTCCTGCAGCATCAGGGAGTCGAAACCGAGGTCGGCCACCAGCGCCATCCGCTCGCTCAGGTCGGAGAGCGGGAAGACACCGGTCCGCGACACCTCTTCGAGCACGAGGGACGCGGCGGCCGCGCCTTTGGCCCGTATCGCCCCGGGTGCCTCCTGGGGCGGGGCCACCGGATCCGGCGGGTCTGGGTCCTCCCCCGCGGCCTTGAGGGCGGGGGCGGGGGCGCCCGCGACAGCAGCGGGCGGTACGCCACCGCCCTCGCGTGCCGTCTCGTCCACCGCCCAGTGGTGGCGCGGGGCGAGCGGACTCGGCGGCAGGGTGTACGGGGGTATCCGCTCGCGTACCGGGCGGAGCCCCGAGCCGGTGACCGCACGCGCCGCGAGCTGTGCCAACGCGGCCCTGTGCGCCTCGGCGGGCAGCGCGCCCGACACGGGGACGGCGACCTCCGGCGGCTCACCGCGAGGCACCGTGCCGGCCAGCTGCCCCGGCCCGAGGTCTCCGCTACGGCCCGCCGCCACGGCCTCGGCCGCGGCGGTCAGCTTCGTGGCGGCGTCGGCGGCGTCGTCCGCCACCAGGGCGAGCCGTTCGGCCAAGGGCGCCCGGCGGGCCAGGGTGTCCGCCACCCGGGCCAGCGACGGCCGGTCCTCGTCGAGGGTGTGGGCCAGCTCCCGGGCGTAACGGGCCAGCCCGGCCCGGTCGCGGGCGCTGAGCACGAGCAGCTGCGGGCCCGCGTCCGGTGCCGGACGGGCCGGCGCCGTGGTGCACTCCTCGACCACCAGATGGACACCGGTGCCGCCGAAGCCGAAGGCGCTCACTCCGGCCCGGCGCGGCCGGTCGGACCGCGGCCAGCGGGTCGGCGTGGTCGGGACGGTCAGCCGCGCGGCGTCGAGCCCGCGGCGGTCGGCCAGGTCGAACTCCGGCTGCGGCGGGATCACCCCCCGCTGCACGGCCAGGACGGTCTTGATGAGTCCGGCCGTCCCCGCGGCGTTGAGCGCGTGCCCGACCACCGCCTTCACCGCGCCGAGGTAGGCGGGTGCGCCCCGTGCACCGCGCAGTTCGCGCAGCACCTCGACCTCGACGGGATCGCCGACCGTGGTCCCGGTGCCGTGCGCCTCCAGATACTCCACCGCGTCCGGAGCCAGGCCCGCATCGCGGTAGGCCCGCCGCAGCGCGCGGAGCTGACCGGACGCCTGGGGGTGCATACCGCCCTGCACGGTCCCGTCATTGGCCGTGCCCACGCCCCGGATCACCGCATAGACCCGGTCGCCGGCGGCCAGCGCGTCGGCCAGCGGCCGCAGCACCAGCACTCCGGCGCCCTCCCCCAGAACGAAGCCGTCGGCCGCCGCGCCGAACGGCAGGCAGCGGCCGCTGCGCGAGATGGCGCCGATCCGGCACAGCCCCACCAACAGGTCGGGGGTGAGGATCAGTTGGGCCCCGCCCGCGAGGGCGATCCGGCTCCGGCCCGCGCGCAGCGCGTACACGGCGTTGGCCACGGCCATCAGTCCACCGGAGCACGCCGAGTCCAGCGCATAGCTCTCGCCGTGCAGATCGAAGACCGAACTGATCGTGTTCGGCCCCATGTTGAGCAGAAGCCCGGCGACGGACGTGCCGTGCAGCCCGTCGACCGCGCGGGCCGTCTCCGGCCACCGGGGGTCTCTCGCCCGCGCCCCGAACTCTCCGCCGGCCAGCTGGCGCATCCGGATCTGCAGGGTGCTGATCTCGCGGTAGCCGCTCTCGGTGAGCGAGGTGATCACCGAGGTCTCCTCGCGGTCGAAACCGTCGACCTCCCACCCCGCGTCCTGGATCGCCTCCCGGGCGAGGTCGATCAGCAGCCGGTGCTGCGGATCCATCGACCTGGCCCGCCGTGGCGGGATGCCGTAGTGCGCCGCGTCGAAGTGGCCGACGTCCGGCAGCAGCGCCATGGTGTCCGTATAGGCCGAGGACGCCTGGCGGAAGTCGTCGCTGAGGAAGGTCGCGGAGTGCCACCGCGAGTCCGGGACGGGGGAGAACTGCGGCCGGGGGTCCGAGAGCAGCCGCCAGTACTGGTTGACGTTCCGCGCCCCCGGGAACCGGCAGGCCATCCCCACGATCGCGACGTCGTCACGCCGCGCGCCCGCCGGTTTTATGGATGAACCCGCCGCGCCCGCCGGGGAGTCCTGCGCCGTCGCGGGCGTCACGTGGTGGTGCCCAGCCGCTCACGCCACCACTCCACCGTCGCCTTGATCTGCTCGTCGACGGGGGTGGCGCGGACCGCGAACTCGGCTTCGTAGGCACCGGCGTCCACCACGAACGGGCGGTCGAACTGGTAGCGGATCTCCTTCATCTCCCGGATCAGCGGGGACAGGAGCGCCACGACGCCCAGCACGGCCGGCGACAGTCCGCGCACCGCGACCGGACCCGTCCCCGCCTGGGCGGCGAGGCGGTCGACCATCTCCCGGACGGACCGCGCGGGCTCCGTCGGCACGTGCCAGGCCCGTCCCCACGCCCGTTCCTCGCCGGCGACCTCGACCAGGGCCCGGGCCACATCGGGGAGGTAGCTCCAGCTGTGCGGGGCGTCCGGATCCCCGAGCGTGGAGACCGGCTTGCCGCGCAGCAGTCGCGGCATGACCCGCGCGGCGAGGTGTCCGGCGTCGGTCACGCCCGGCCCGAAGAAGTCCGAGGCGCGCAGCTCGACGGCCTTGATCCGCCCCTGCTCGTGCAGTTTCCGCGCCCGCTCCCACACGGCGGCGCGCACCCGCCCCTTGGGGCCGGTCGCGGCGAGCGGCAGGTCCTCGGTCAGCGGGCCGTCCACCGGGCCGTAGCCGTAGAGGTTGCCCAGCATGACCAGGGCGGCCCCGGTCGCCTCGGCCGCCGCGCAGAGCGACGAGGCCAGCGGCGGCCATTGACTCGCCCAGCGGTGGTAGGGCGGTGCGGCACAGCTGAAGATCGCCGTCGCGCCCCGTGCCGCCTCGGTCAGCCGCTCGCTGTCCGCCGCGTCCAGCGCGACATGTTCGATACCGGGTTCCGGGCTCCGGCCTGTCTTGGTGATCACCCGCACCGAATGACCCTTTTCGACCAGCAGCCGAGCGGTAGCCATTCCGGCGGGCCCGAATCCTATTACGACATAAAGGCTCACGGGCGCACACTAGCGTGAGCGTCTGTGCGCCCTGCGTCTGGTGAGTCGGGGCTGCGCCACGCGGGGCCGGATGCCGATGCTTTCGGTCAGCCGCACGTCGGCCCGAATCCGTACCCCGCGGCTCCACGCTCCCGGGCCCCCGGCCGGAAGAAGCCGACCGGGGCAAGGAAAACGTGGCGCGATCAGCGTCCGACGAAGTCCCTGGCGCATTCCCCGAGGACGTCTTGAAATGGCCGATCCGCTGCGCATGCCGCTCGCCGCATTTCGAGCCGGGCTTCCTCACATTTCAAGCCAGGTTTCCTCCATGTCGAATGTGGCGTCCTCGGTATGCCGGACGCGGAAGGCGGACATGGACCGGCCGCCCCTGTAGAGCGGTGCGACGCTGCCGAGCGCGAGTTGCGCCAGACCGGACCAGTGGAAGACGTTGACGGCGTCGTCCAGGTCGACGTCCGCCGCGGCGAGGGCCTCTGGCGAGATGCCGAAGGAGCGGACGACGGCGCGGACGTCTCCGTCGAAGTCCCAGTGGTCCTCGCCGTGCCAGCCGGCGGCGAAGAGGCTCGTCCCGTCCGGGTGGAGGATCGACCAGGCGCCGTAGGTCATGTTGTAGTCGATGGTGGCCGACGCGACGATCACCGCGTCGGGGAAGCGTGCGCGGAGCGCCTGCGACTGCTCAAGGACGGGGAAGCTGTCTCCGCAGTGGCCCAGGGCCGGATCGACGATCTCGGTCACGCCGCCCCAGCACCCGACAGTGACCAGGTCCAGGTCGCGGCGGGTCTCCAGGGGCACCAGGTCGACCGCGTCGACCGGGCCGAGCTCCTCCAGGACGGCGTCGACGGTCCCGAAGGAGGCGACGAACTCGCGGGCCCGGTCCGGGTCGTGCGGGGGCAGGGTCGCGGAGTTGCCCGGAGGGGGCGCGTGGACGACGGTGAGACCGAACTCGCCGTGTCTGACTATCTCTTGGTCCTCATCGGCATCCCAGAAGCTTTCCTCACTCATGACGGCGACCCTAGGGCCTGTCGGGGCGAGCGGTGTGGGCGGACCGGGTCTCGTGGGCCGGTTCTAGCGGGCCGGTCCCGCCCAGATGGCGTCCTCGTGCCGGCCGTCGGGGGAGACCTCCAGCTGGACCTCCTTCGCGCCGCCGGGGGAGACGGAGTAGGAGAACCGGCTCACCGCCCGCTTGCCGGGCAGCAGCGTGCCGGAGAACGGCTTGGTCGCGCCGTCACCGTCGAAGATGTTCCCCGCCGACACTCCGTCGGCGTCCCGTACGGACGGCAGCGCACTGGTGATGTCGATCGGCTTCTTGCCGCCGTTGACGATCGTGACCTTCCACTGGACCGCCAGATCGCCCTTCTCGTGGCCGACGGCGAAGTCGTCCAGCCGGTACGGCTCGGGCCTGCCGACGGTGACGGTGACGCCGTCGTCGTACTTCCGCGCCTGGCCGAAGCGCAGCGGCCTCTGGGCGCCCGGGTCCGACGGGGCGGCGGTCGGAGTGTGCCGTGCGCGGATCTTCGCCCTCGCGTCGTCGACGGCGTTCTTGACGAACATCACGGTGAGGAAGAGGCCGACGACCGCCAGCACCATCGTCAGGCCGCCCAGGACCGCGCCGGCGAGGGCCATCCGCTTGTGTGTGGCCAGGCCCTTGCGGGCCCGGCTGTGACCGACCAGGCCGAAGATCAGGGCGAGCACCCCGAGGATGCCCGAGAGCCAGAACAGGAACGGCAGGAAACCGAGGACCGTGCCGATGATGCCGACGGTCAGCGCGGCGACGCCGAGACCGTTGCCCACCTGCCCGGGCGCCGGCGGAACCATCGCCGGGTACGCGAAGGGCGGCGGGTCGTGCGGCCGGTCCTCGGGGGGCGGGGCCCAGGGATCCGGGCTGGACGGGTTCTCGGACAGCGTCATTCGTGGTCCTTCTCGGAAACTCCTGGACAGATCACCCTAACAAGCGGTTTACCTGGCCTTTACTTGAGGGGCGAATTCACGAGTCGCTCCCGGCCCTCTTCTTCCGCTCGGCGGACCTGAAGGACTCGGCCAGGTCGATTGCGCCGATGACCAGCAGCGCAAGACCGAGTGGCCCGCCTTGGAACCAGACGTACTCAAGATCCCAGAAGAAAATCGCCAGGACGGCACCGACGACGACAAGGACGATCCCAAGAACCCTTTTGACGTTCACTATTCCCTCGGCACTGTCTCGCGCTTCCGACGGTCGGCACGGCTGGGACATCCTAAGGAAAGGGGCGACTACCGGCCAACCGGCTTTCGCGGGTGAGGTGTTCGTTCGTCGGCGGGTGGCGGGGAGGTCGTCCGACACCGGCACGGGGAACCGGACGTCAACTGCTGGGCGGCGGGCGGCGGCTAGAAGCCGAAGACCTGGGTCCAGGTCCAGTCCTCGGGGACCAGGCCGACGCCCATGGTGTTCAGGTCGCAGTTGAGGATGTTCGCGCGGTGGCCGGGCGAGTTCATCCACGACTGCATCACGCTCTCCGGGGAGCTCTGGCCCTGGGCGATGTTCTCGGCACCGGGGTTCTGGTAGCCCTGCGCCTGCGCCCGGTCGACGAAGCTCCGGCCGTCCCGGCTGGTGTGGTCGAAGTAGCCGTTGCCGGACATGTCCTCGCTGTGCAGCTGGGCGGCGCGGGCCAGGCGGTCGTCGGAGGTCAGCTTGCCGCAACCCGCCTTCGCCCGCTCGGCGTTGACGAGGGCCAGGACCTTCTCGGCCGGTGTGTCGACGGGATCGGCCGCGGGCGTGGACGGCGGCGCGGGCTTCGCCGTCGGCGCCTTGCTCTTCGACGGGCGCGGGGTGGCGGTCGAAGGGGCCGACGAGGGCTTTCGGGACGCGGACTTTTCCGGCTTGGGCGAGGGGGACTTCGAGGCGGTGCGCGACGGCGGGACGGCGGGGGTCGAGGACCGGGTGACCTGCGGCTCGGTGGCGGGCGCCGACCGCACCGTCTCCCGCTCCTCGCCCGGCGACAGGATGGCTATCCCGCCGACCGTCCCGCCTATGACCAGCAGGGCGAGACCGGCGGCCGTCCGGGACGCCCGCCGCCGCTGTTTCTGCCTGCGGCTCACCCGGCTCTGGGCGCGGCCCCGACCCGGGCTCTGGGCGGGGCTCGGTATTCGATGGCCACCGCCCGTCGACGGGACGACGGTGGTGCCGTCGCCCGGGCCCGCGCCGCCGACCCGGCCGACCGCCTCGAACGCCACGGTCTCGGCGGACGCCCTGGCCCCGTGGAGGGCGGCCAGTCCCGCCAGCCCTCCCAGCACCCCGGCGACCGGCACCAGACCGAGGCCCACCAGCAGCCCCTCGGCGGGCACCAGTCCCGCCTCGAACCCCGAACAGACCGTGCAGTCACGGGCGTGCCGGGCGATCCGCTTGCGCCACAGCGCCGACGGGACGCCGTCCCAGGCCGCGATCACCTCGTCGAGCAGCACACAGCGGGGCGTCGCGGTCAGCGCCCGCACCACCAGCCGGGCCGTCTCCAGCTGCGCCTTCATCCGCTGGACCCGGACCGCGGTGTGCTGCGGCGACAGCTCCAGTGCCGCGGCCACCTCGGCCCGCCGCAGCTCGCCCGCGGCCTCCAGCCACCACAGCGACAACAGCGCGCGATCGTCGGTGTCCAGCCAGCGAGTGGCCTGTGCCGCCTCCCGCCGCTGCCCCTCCAGTCCCAGCCGCAGAATCGTCAGGTCCACGAAGTCCGCGCCCGGGTCGGCCACGTCGTACGCGTCCTGCAGACCGGAGTCGGCCGGTGCGGCGCGGTGCTTCTGCCAGTGGTTGCGTATCTGGTTCATCGTGATGGCCACCAGCCAGGACCGGAAACGTCCCGGATCCTGCAGTGAGCCGAGGCCGCCGAGCGCGCGGATCATGGTCTCCTGCACCACGTCGTCGACGTCCGCGTGCCCGTTCAGCGCACGGCCCACGACGTTGTACACCAGCGGCAGATAACCGGCGACCAGCTCGTCCTGCGCGCGCTGGTCCCCTCGCCGCGCCGCCTCCACCACGCTGTCGTGTTCGGTGCTCACGCTCACGCCTGTCCACTCCCTTTCCCGGTCCTCGCCTTTCCCGCCCGGCACAAGGGAGACCGCCGGCGGCGGTGCACGATAACGGAAAGTGCGCCGCGAACCCGAGCGCACGCTCATCACAGGAGTTCCGCGGGGGCGCATCGCACGGCGGCGGCCCTGGTGCGGGCCGCCGCCGGCTACGCCGCGATCAGGAGCAGACGGTCCCGTCCGCCGGGACCTTGCCGTCGAGCAGGTGACCGTTCACGGCCTTGGTGGCGCACTGGTTCACGCCGTACGTGCCGTGCCCCTCGCCCTTGACGGTGAGCAGCACCCCCACGCCCGCGCCGAGCTTGTCGGCCATCTTCCGGGCGCCCTCGACGGGGGTCGCCGGGTCGCCCGCGTTGCCGATGACGACGATGGGGGCGGCGCCCGGCGCCGAGACCTCCGGGGTGTCGCTCCTGCCGGTGACCGGCCAGCCCTCACAGCCGAGCAGGCCCTTCGCGGTCAGCTCACCGAAGACCGGCGACGCCTTGCGGAACTCCGGCAGCCTGTCCCGCACCTGTGCGGGGGTGAGGCGCTGCCTGGTGTCGGCGCAGTTGATCGCGGAGTTGGCCGTCATCATGTTGTTGTAGTGGCCCTTGTCGTCGCGGCCGGCGTAGTTGTCCGCCATCATCAGCAGGTTGTCGCCGCTGCCCCGCTCCGCGTCGGAGAGCGAGATCGAAAGGCTCGGCCAGCTCTCCTTGGAGTAGAGCATCGCGACGATGCCGACGACCGCCTGCTCCTGGGTGAGCTTGCGCCCGCTCTGGGTCGGCAGCGGCCGCTTCCCGGTCTTCGCCAGCAGGGCGGCGATCCGCCGGCGGCCGTCCTCGGGGTCGGGGTACGGGCAGCTGCCGGGCTTCTTGGCGCAGTCGGCGAGGTAGTTGTCCAGCGCCAGCTGGAAGCCCTTCGCCTGGCCCAGGGACTCCTCGACGGGGTCCTTGGTCGGGTCGACCACGGCGTCCAGGACCGTGCGTCCCACGTTCTTCGGGAACAAGTGGGCGTAGACGCCGCCGAGTTCGGTCCCGTAGGACATGCCGAAGTAGTTGAGCTTGGCATCTCCCAGGACCTGGCGTATCAGGTCCATGTCGCGGGCCGCGCTCTCGGTGCCGACGTGCGGCAGCACCTTGCCGGAGTGCTTCTTGCAGGCCGCCACGACCTTCTCGTTCTGCTTGGCCGTCGCGGCCAGATCGAGGGTCTCGGCGCGCAGCTCGTCGATCTCCTTGTCGCTCAGGCACGTCACGCCCGCGCTGTCGCCGACGCCCCGGGGGTCGAAGCTGACCAGGTCGTAGCGCGAGCGCAGCGGCTCGGCCGGGGAGTAGCCCGGCAGGGTGGCCACGCCCGAGGCGCCCGGCCCGCCGAAGTTGAAGAGCAGCGAGCCGATCCGCTTGCCGCCGCCCTCGGCCTTGGCGCGGATCAGCGCGAGGTCGAGGGTGTCGCCGGCGGGCTTGCCGTAGTCCAGGGGCGCCTTCAGCTTCGCGCACTCCCACGCCGTGCCGTCCGGCAGCTTGCCGGGTGCCGTGCCGCCGCCCTGAGCGGTGGACGGTGCCGGGCAGGGCCGCCAGTCGAGCTTCTGGGCGGTGAGCGAGGCGGGCAGGGCGCCGGCCGCCTTGGAGGAGGAAGTGG
The DNA here is from genome assembly GCF_042749045.1 of Streptomyces sp. NPDC059008. Taxonomy (NCBI): domain Bacteria; kingdom Bacillati; phylum Actinomycetota; class Actinomycetes; order Kitasatosporales; family Streptomycetaceae; genus Streptomyces; species Streptomyces sp. NPDC059008. The sequence continues at coordinate 110,672 of NZ_JBHYJC010000001.1, forward strand.
GGTGGGGCGTCGCGGGGCCGGTGTCGTCCTGGCGGGGGCCGCAGGCGGTGGCGGTGAGGGCGAGGAGTACGGAGGCGGAGAGGAGCGTGGTGGTACGCAGAGAACGCGATCCGGGCATGGGTCGTCTTTCTGTGACAGGACGCTGTGGCAGGGGGGCGGCTGGGGGCTGTTGCTCCGCGGGTGCGGGTCGGCAGGCCGTGTCGTATGCCGCCGGCAGAAGGGTCACGGGTGGGAGGACCGCTGCCGGCGGGCTCGCAGCGGATGTGATCGGGTGCTGTGGTGGGCCGGTCAGGTCCCCAGGCCGGCGTCCCGCGCAAGGAGGGCGGCCTGTACGCGGTTCTCGCAGCCCAGCTTGGACAGGATCCGGCTCACATACGTCTTGACCGTGGCCTCGCTCATATGGATCCGGGCTCCCGCGTCCGCGTTGGACAGGCCCTCGCCCAGCAGGGCCAGGACCTCCAGTTCGCGGTCCGTCAGCGTCTCCAGCCTGCGGCGGGCCTGTTCGGTGCGGCGCGCGGTCTGGCCGGACGCCAGGGAGTCCACTACGTGGCGGGTGGCGCCCGGCGACAAATACGCGTCCCCGGCCGCGGCGGCCCGTACGGCGCCCATCAGCTCCCCGGGGGCCGAGTCCTTGAGGAGGAAGCCCGCACTGCCCTCGGCCAGGGCGCGCAGCACGTTCTGCTGCTCCCCGAACGTCGTCAGGATCAGCACCCGGGTGTCGGGGACGGTCCGGCGGAGTTCGGCCAGGGCCGTCAGCCCGTCCATGACCGGCATCTGGATGTCGAGCAGGACGACGTCCACGCGCTGGGCGCGGGCCAGTTCGACCGCCTCGCGGCCGTTGGCCGCCTCCGCGACGACGTCGATGTCGTCGGCCGAGGTGAGAATCATCCTGATGCCCGCCCGAATGAGCGGCTCGTCATCCGTGACGAGAACCCTGATCACGACTCTCCTGCGCGGTCTTGAGCGGTCCTGCCTGCGGCCACTCGCCATCATCTCCGATCCGCCCGCCCGGAGCGCATGGCGGCCCTGCGCCACCCTCAGGGGGGCGTCTCTCCGATCTCCGCTAGGGGGACACGGGGGGACACCCCTCAGCCCTTGACCTCGAAGGAGTTCTTCTCGATCAGCTTGCCGTCCCTGAAGCAGAACCGGTAGACCGGGGTCTTGTCCAGACTGCTGCCGAACTCCGTGGAGCTCAGGCTGAGGCACTTCGCCCCCTTGGGCGCGGGCGGCGCGCCCTTCTCCAGGCCCTCGTTGATGAACGAGACTCCGTCGGGCAGCTTCTTGCGGACCTCCGACTCCGACTCCCCCACCGTCACCGCGTCGTACTGCTTGGGCTCGATCATGGACTTGTCCGCTTCGCCCGCCATGACGACCAGCCCGAGGACCGCGGCGATCACCAGCAGCAGCGCGATCACCGCCGCCACCCCGCAGCCGATGGCTATCCCACTCCCCCGCCTGTTCCTGCTCATCGCCTTGGCCAGCTCCTTCGGCATGCCGTTCCAGTCGTTGACCGGATCAGCCTCGCCCGGCGAGCCCGCCGGAAGCTGCTGTCGAAAGTCTCCTGTGCCGTCGACGAACGTCTCCGCCGTGCCGCTGGACGCGGGGCCCGGGGCGCCGCCCTCCGGCGAGGTGTAGGGCAGCACGCCCGCGAGCCGGAAACCGCCGTCCGCCGTCGGGCCGGCGTGCACCATGCCTCCGACGAGCCGGGTCCGCTCCCCGAGGCCGGTCAGCCCCTGACCGCCGCTCACCACGCTGCGGCCGCCGCCCGCCGGGGCGGGACCGTTGGTGACCTCCACGACCAGTGAGTCCGGCTCGTAGCGCAGCTCGATGGTGATCGAGGCGCCCGGGGCGTGCTTGTGAGCGTTGGTCAGGCCCTCCTGGACGAGGCGGTACGCCGCGTGGTCGGCGGTCGGGGCGAGCGGGCGCACCTCGCCCGAGCGCCGCAGCCGCACGGCCGCGCCCGCGCCCCGGGACGCCTCCACCAGGCCCTCGATGCCGGCCACTCCCCGCGACGGCGCCTTGGCCTCCTCCTCTCCCAGTGCCGCGAGGGCGTGGGTGGGGACTCCCCCGGCGGTCACCGGGGGGACGCCCTGGCCGGGGGCCTCCGTGCCGTCCCGCAGGAGGCCCACCACCTCGCGCAGCTCGTGCATCGCGGCCACCGACGCCTCGCGCAGCACGCCCACGGCCTCCCGCTGCCGCCCGGTCAGCTCACGGTCCACCTCCAGGGCGCCGGTGTGCACCGAGATGAGCGCGAGCTGATGGCCGAGGCTGTCGTGCATGTCCTGCGCGATGCGCTGGCGCTCGCGGATCCGGGCCTGACCGGCGATCATCTCGCGTTCGCGCTGCAGATGGGCGTGGTACTCGCGGAGGGTGTCCGCCAGGGTGCGGCGCTGCGACCAGTAGCGGCCGGCGAGGCCGGGCACGATGACCGAGACCAGCGTCGCCAGGGCGCCCATGATCAGGATCGCCGGCGAGAGGTACGGCAGTGCCCACGCCGCGGACAGGGCGAGGCTGAGGACGTAGGCGAGGCCGAAGGTGCAGGTCGCCCGGCCGACGGCGGTGATCCGCCGCCCGGCCGACCAGGCCGCGACCAGGAGCAGCGGGGCGAGGCCGTCGAGCCCGCCGGAGGCGACGGCGGTCACCAGCAGCACGATCGCCGGCAGCGCCCGGCGCAGCGGCGACAGCAGCGCGGCGGCCAGGGCGACGGCGACGGTGCGTACGGTGCCGCCGTTGTCGGCCAGGGCCTCGATTCCGGCCGCCATCAACCCCAACGTGAGGCTCAGCAGCACCTCGCCCACGATGCGCCCGGGTGGCCACATACCGGGGTCGAAGAGACTCCTGACCGGATCGGCCAACCGTCGGGACGCCGCGCGCAGCCTCGCCGCCGACGTCCGGTCGGCCCGCTCCGTACGGTCCTTGCCTTCCACACCTGTCACGCGGCTACGTTAGGCAAGCCCGCCCGCCGGCGACATCGCCTTTCGTCGCGACGAGCAGCAACCAAAGTCCCATAGCCGCGGCCGCCCGGCGCTCGGCACCGATCGGCGCCCGGCATGCCCGATACGGCTGTCCGGGTCCGGGCGCCTGGCGGACACGCCCTACCGGGACGTGTCCGCCGGGTCGGGCCCTAGAGGTTGTCGCCCCAGCCCCCCTGGATCATGGTCTGGAACGCCCATGCCCCGTCCCGCCTGATCAGGATGTCGGCGTAGCGCAGCCGCTGGGTGCGGCCCTGTGCCGTCATGACCGAGTCCGAGAAGACCACGGCCATGGCGGGTGAGAGGAAGACCGGCGTCCGCGTGGACTCGAAGGTGAGGTCCTCGTCGCCGTCCCCCATCACCTGTGTCATCGTCGCGACGAACCGCTCCCGGTCCCACTGCGCCGAGCGGCCGTCGCCGGCCGTGTCGTCGCTGACGAGGTTGAGCGGGAAGACCGCCATATCGGCCATCCGCGCCACGTCGCGCTGCGCACTGCGCGCGTCGTACTCCGCGAACCAGGCGTCCAGGCTCGCGCGGTCCTCGGCGGTCGGCACGTACCCGGCGTCGGGCAGGAAGGTCACACGGACTCCTCACGGTCGTCGGCTGCAGGGTGACGAGCCCCCTGAGAGCACCAGGAACGCGCGAAGGTACGAAGGCGCGAAGGTACGAAGGCGCGAAGGCACTCGCCGAGAGCAGGCTCGTCAATTTTGACTACGTGAAAGAAGGTAGTACCCCCAAGACTCCTAGTCAAACTTGAATAGTCCACCGGCCCACCCCACCCTCAGGCCGGCTGGGTCGCCCCCGACACCAGGGCCGCGGTCACCGGGTGGGCCGGGGCGGTGAAGAGCCGTGCGGTGGGGCCGGACTCGACGGACCGACCGGCGGACAGGACCAGGAGGGTGTCGGTGCGGTCGGCGACGAGGTGGAGGTCGTGGCTGATGAGGATCAGGACCAGGCCGCGACTGTCGCGGAGGTCTTCGAGGAGGTCCATGATCGCGGTGGCGGTGCCGGCGTCGAGGGCCGAGGTGACCTCGTCGCAGACCAGGACGTCGGGGTCCGCGGCCAGGGCGCGGGCGATGGCGACCCGTTGGCGCTGCCCGCCGGAGAGTTCGTGGGGGTAGCGGCCGGCGAAGTGGGCGGGCAGACCGACGCGTTCGAGGAGTTCCAGGACGCGGGCGGCGGTCCGGCCACGGGGGGTGCGCCGGTGCAGGCGCAGGGGCCGGCCGATCGCCGCGCCGACCGTGCGGCTGGGGTTGAGGGTGCCCAGCGGGTCCTGCGGTACGAGCTGGAGGCGGCGGCGCTGTTCGCGGGTGCGGCCGTGGGCGGTGGGGGCCAGACGGACACCGTCGAGGGTCACGGCCCCGCTGGTGGGGCGGTGCAGACCGACGATCGCACGCACCAGGGTGGTCTTGCCCGAGCCGGAGGCTCCGACGATGCCCGTGCTGGAGCCGGCGGCCACGGTGAGGTCGATGCCGTGCAGGACGGGGTGGCGGCCGCCGCGCCGGGCGAAGGCCGCGTGCAGGCCGGAGACGGTGAGCGTCGGCGCGCCGGAGGGCCGGGGCCGGGCGGTGGTACGGGGCGCGGGGCGTGGCACGGGCGCAGCCCGGGAGAGGTCGACGACGTCGTCGGCCAGCCGGTCGACCAGGTCCCCGTCGTGGCAGGACAGGGCGACGGCGAGCCGGTGATGGGTCGCGAGGTGGCGCAGGAGGGCGGCGATCTCGTCGCGCAGCTCGGGGTCGAGGCCGGCGGTCGGCTCGTCCAGGAGCAGTACGGCCGGGCGTCGGGCCAGCGCCCTGGCCAGGGCGAGGCGCCGCTGCTGGCCTCCGGAGAGCTCGCCGGCGCGACGGCCCGACAGGCCCTCGTCGGTGGGCAGTCGGACCTCGGCGAGCAGAGCGTCCAGCGCCTGGGGGCCGCGGTCCACGGCGACCTCGGCGAGCAGCCGGCGGACCCTCATCCGGGGGTTGAGGCCGGAGCCGGGGTCCTGGCCGACGTAGGCCAGGCGGTGGCGGCGCAGTGCGCGCAGTTCGGCGGCGTCCAGCGTCAGCACGTCCTGGCCGAGGACATCGATCCGGCCGGCCGTGCGCCGGGCGCCGGCGGGCAGCACCCCGGCCACGGCGCGCAGCAGGGTGGTCTTGCCGCAGCCGGAGGGGCCGGTGAGGACGGTGATACGGCCCGGGCGGACCGACAGGCCGCCGCCGTCCAGGAGCAGCCGGCCGTCCGGGCCGGCGATGGTGAGGTCCGTGACGGTCACCGCCGATTCCGCGGCGGGGGCCCGGTCCTCGGGGTACCGATCGGGCTGGTGGTTCACAGCGCGGTCACCGCCTTCCGGCCGGTCTGCGGTACGAGTGCCGAGACCGCCAGGTTGACGCTCATGGCCAGCAGGCCGATGGCGATGCTGGGGGCCAGTACGGCCCAGGGGTTGAGGACGATGCCCCCCGCGTTCTCCCGGATCATCAACGACCAGTCGGCGGTGGGCGGTTGGGGGCCGACCTGGAGGAAGCCGGCGGTGGACACGACGTAGACGGCGGCGACGAAGCGCAGCCCGAAGAGGGCGAGCAGGGTGGCGCGCAGGTTGGGCAGGACCTCGCGTACGACGAGGTGCCACAGCCGCTCGCCGCCGACCGCCGCCGCCTCGATGTAGCCGGATGCCGCGACCGGCGCCGCGGCACCGGAGACCAGACGCACCGCGTAGGGCACCCCCAGCACGACAGCGGTGGCGACCAGCGCGAAGCGGCCGCCGCCCGGCCACGAGAGCGCGACGAGGAGGATGCCGAGCACGGCCGGCAGCAGCATCAGGACGTCCGCGGAGCGCTCCACGACCCGGCCGAGGGCCGGCCGCAGGGCGCCGAACGCGCCGAGCAGCGCAGCGGCCGCGGTGACCAGGAAGGCGACCAGCAGGGAGGTGGCGATCAGTGCGCGGCCCCCGGCGAGCAGGCGGGCGAGCACGTCCCGGCCGAGCTGGTCGCCGCCGAGGAGCGCCGGGCCGCCCGGTTCGGCGTACGGGGCGGTGACCGGGGCGTCGAGGGCGTGCGGGGCGAGCCACGGCCCGGCGGTGGCCAGGGCGACGAGCAGGAGGGCGGGCAGGGTGCGCAGGACCAGGCCGCGGCGCACGCGGCGGCGCGGCGGCGCGCTGCGGGCGGTGGGCTCGGGGGCGGTGGTGTGCGGTGCGGTCGGGGCGGTCATAGGCGGCCTCCGGAAGCCCAGGCGCGGACGAGGTCGGCGAGCAGGAGTACGCCGGTGATGACGGCTCCGGTGACCGCGACGACGCCCGCGACGACCGGGCTGTCCCGATCGGTGACGGCGCCGGCCAGCACCCCGCCGATACCGGGGTAGTTGAAGATCGTCTCCACTACGACGGCGCCGCCCAGCAGCATGCCGGTCGAGGTGGCGATGCCCGCGGCGATGGTGGGCAGCGCCCCGGGCAGCAGATGGTGGGTGAAGATCCGGTGGCGCGGCAGCCCGTCGAGCACCGCGGTCTCCATGTGCGGGGCCTTGGCCTCGTCGGCGAGGGCGGCCCGCACGATGCGGGTGTTCCAGCCGATCTGCGGGACCGACAGCGCCAGTACGGGCAGGACGAGCATCCGCCAGGAGGCGGGCGCGCCGTCGGCGCCGGTGAGGGTGACCGCGGGCAGCCAGCCCGCCCACAGCGCGAACACCAGGACCAGGGCGACCGCGACGACGAATTCGGGCAGCGCCAGGATGCCGGTGGCGGTGGCGGACACGGCCCGGTCGGCGGTGCCGCCGGGCCTGAGCGACGCCAGGCAGCCCAGACCGAGCGAGACGGCGAGGGTCACCAGCAGCGCCAGCCCGCCCAGCAGCAGGGTGTTGGGGAAGGGCCGGGCGATCAGGTCGGCGACGGCCTCGCCGTGGGCCGAGGTGCCCAGGTCGCCGGTGGGCAGGCCGGTCATCCAGTCCGCGAAGCGGGTGGGAAGGGGACGGTCGAGGCCGAGGAGGTGGCGGTGCCGCGCGAGGTCGGCTGCGCTCTCGCCGCGTTCCGCGGTGGCGGTGGCGGCGTCGCCCGGCAGCAGTTCGACGGCGGCGAAGACGGCGGCGAGCAGCACGGCGAGCGGCAGCAGCCGGCGGGCCGGCACGACGAGCAGGCGGCTCGCGCGCAGCACCGCGGACAGCGCGGGCCGGACCGGCCGGAGGGGGGTCGACCCCCCCCCCCCCCGGGCACGAGCCCGTAGCCGCCCCGGGGGCCGGCGGGGCCCGTTAAATAACAAAATACAGAACCCGGCCGGGGGTGGGGGGGGTTTGTG
>NZ_JBHYJC010000001.1:117912-241890 GCF_042749045.1 Streptomyces sp. NPDC059008
CCCGGCGTGGGGCAGCCGCGGGGGGGCCGGATCTACGAGCTGGGGGCCCGCCGCCACACCGGCGCACGGGGGGGGCCGGACCGGCGGGAGGGGGGTCGACCCCCCTCCGGCCGGTCCGCTCGCCGTACCGCTCAGCGGTCCAGCCATGCCCGCTCCAGCTGCACACGTCCGTAGCCGGGCAGGGTGGGCAGGCCGCGCACCGGGGCGGTGGCCAGGTCGATGCCGTCGGCCATGCCCCACAGCAGGTAGCCGGACGCGTCGTGTTCGATCTGCTGCAGCCTCTTCAGCGCCTTGGCGCGCCGGTCCGCGTCCTTGGTGCCGATGGCCTCGCGGTAGGCCGCGTCGAACGCGGCGTTCTTCCAGCCGGCCTCGTTCTGGGCCGCTTCGGAGACCATCGTCTTGCTGGCGAAGAAGACGACGGAGTCGTTGGTGCCCCAGTACGTGGTGTAGAGATCGGCCTTGAGCCAGGTCTTGTCCCAGAAGGTGGCGGACTCCTGCCGGACCACGTCGATCTTCACCCCGGCCTCGCGGACCTGGGTGGCGAACAGGGTCGCGGACTCGGCCAGGCCGGGGATGTCCTCGGTGGTCAGCAGCCGGTACGTCTTCGAGGTGTCGAAGCCCGCGTCCTTCAGCAGGGACCTGGCCCTGGCCAGGTCGCGGGTGCGCTGCGGGACGGACGTGGCGTAGGCGGGGTCCCCGGTGCCGAGGATGTCGTTGGCGACGGTGCCGTAGCCGGACAGCACCTGCCTGACCATGGCCTTGCGGTCCACCGCCAGCCGCAGCGCCTGGCGCACCTTCGCGTCCGCGAAGGGGCCGCCGGACGTCCGCATGACCAGGGGCATCGCCATGTCGTCGGGGCGGCGGACGATCTGGATGTCCTTGCGCTTCTCCGCCGTGCGCGCGGCCACCGCGCCGGCGTTGGAGGCGAGGTCGATCTGCCCCTGGAGCAGCGCGTTGGACATCGCCTGCGGGGATTCGAAGATCTTGACCTCGATGGCGTCGAGGAGGACCTCGCCGCCGTACCAGTCCTCGTTGCGCACGAGCCGGGCGTTGCCGGAGCGGAACCAGTCCAGCTTGAACGGGCCGGCGCCGGGCGCCTTGCCCACCTCCTTGTCGGTGGTGCCCTTCTTGAGCACGAAGGTCGTCAGGCGGGTGAGCAGGGGCAGTTCGGCGTTGGCGTAGTCGGAGACCAGGACGACGGTGTCGGCACCCTCGGCCTTGATGTTCTCGGCCTTGATGCCGGGCAGACGGGTGGCGCCGGTGGGGGTGGCGCGCAGCCGGCGCAGCGACCAGGCCATGTCCTCGGCGGTGACCGGGCTGCCGTCGTGGAACTTCGCGCCCTTCGCGACGGTGAAGCGCCAGGTCTTCAGATCGTCCGAGGCCCGCCAGCGCGCGGCCAGCCGGGGAACGGTGTTGGTCTTGGCTCCGGGGGCGGTGAGGGTGTCGTGCACGAGGGCGATGACGAGGTAGTCGCTCTCGTTGGCCTGGGTGGCGTGCGGGTCGCGGGTGACGGCGGAGGCCCGGCCGAGGGCGCCGACCCGGAGGGTGCCGCCCCGCCGGGGCTTGCCGCCCGCGGCGCCGGCGGGGGTCTCGCCGCTTCCCGAGCACGCGGCCAGCAGCGCCGCCGCGCCTATCGCTCCACCGGCCCACAGAACTTGACGCCTGTTCATGTCCACGTTCGTCCTCGATCCGCTTCGGGGCGACTGGGGGGTGCTTAGGTTTGCCTACCCTAATGACAACCATTACCGCAAGGGGTTCGGCGCCGATGAACGGATGGTCGAATCGCGGTTCCACTTACAGAGGTGCCGGCGAAGTGGAGTGCGGTGCCTGCTTTTTGACGGACCCTCAGAGATTCAGCCAAAAACCGACCGGACCGGCCAGTAAGGGTTGCCTTGCCTAAGTCTGATGTCTAGCGTTCGGGCCGTTCGTCGGTGAACCACCGCCCCGGCCGCCCCCGCAGCGGCCGCTCCGCCCTGCCCGTCACGGATCAGCGCAGCCCTGACCGCGGCTCCCCACAGCACGCGATTCCCCCTGCCGAACGACGGAACGGAACCCATGCCATGAGCACGGCAGCCGCACCTGTCCGCCAGCTCGACGAGCACACCGTGAGCGAACTCCGCGAGGCCGCGGAGCAGATCCTCACCGAATCCGGCACCTCCACCCCCTCTCCCCGGCTCCTGCGACGGATCGAGCGGACGGCCGCCGGGTTCGGCGACGCCCTGCGGCACCACTGCCGCCCCGTCGACACCGCCGACGGCCTGTTCGTCCTGCGCGGCATCGACGTCGACGACGACGCCATCGGGCCGACGCCCGGCCACTGGGCCACCGCCGGCACCGGCGGGGCCCGCCACGACATCCAACTGCTGCTGCTCGCCACCGTGATGGGCAACCCCCTCGCCTGGAAGGGCCAGCAGGACGGCCGGTTCGTCCACAACATCGTCCCCTCGGCCGGGCACGAGAGCGAGCAGACCGGTGCCAGCAGCACCGTGCTGCTCAGCCCGCACACCGAGGACGCCTTCCACCCGGGCCGTGCACACCTGCTGATGCTCTGCTGCCTGCGCAACCACGACGCCGTCGCCACCACCGCCGCCAGCATCCGCCGGACCCGCCTCGCGGACGAGGACATCGCCGTGCTGACCCGGCCCGTGGTGCCGATCCTCCCCGACGACGCCTACACCGCCGCGCAGAGCTACGCCGAGCAGGCACCGCCCGCGGTACCCGCCCTCTTCGCGGCCGAAGCGGGCCTGACCCTGCGCTACGACCCGGCGTACACCCCGCTCGACGAGGCGGACCCGGCCTACCGGGCCGCCTACGGCCGGCTCACCGCCGAACTCGCCCGGGTGTCGGTCGCCGTGCGGCTCGCCCCCGGCGACGTCCTCGTCGTCGACAACGACCTGGTGGTGCACGGACGGGTGCCCTTCCGGGCCCGCTACGACGGCACCGACCGGTGGCTCAAACGCGCCTCGGTCCGTGTCCCCGGACGCCGCAGCCGCCCCCTGGCCGAAGCCCGTGAGCACGGATACGGTCAGGCCGCCCTCGAAGCGCACACCAGCTGACCACTCGTACGGTTTGGAGGCACCACACGATGACCGACACCTCGATCACCGCCCCCGCCGACCCCCCGATACCCGGCGACGACCGGCACCTGCGGATCCTGACCACCACCGACCTGGCCGGGATCGACATCTCCCTGAGCGACGTGGTCGCCACCGTGGAGAGCGCCTACCGCACCCTGCACGCCGGACGGTCCGACAACCCCCGCAAGCTGACCGTCAAACCACCGGACGGGCACTCGGTCTCCTACGCGATGCTGGGCCGCGACGGCTCCCGCGACGTCGTCGCGATCAAGACCTCGTACAAGCACGGCCTGGACAAGGGCCGTACCGAGCAGCACTACTACACCGCGCTCACGCTCTACGACGACGTCACCGGCCTGCCGGTGGCGATGATGGACTGCTCCCGGATCGGATCGCTGCGCACCCCGGCCGCCTCCGCGCTGCTGGCCCGCGCCTGCGCGGCGCCCGGCGCCCGCAGCGCCCTGGTCATCGGCACCGGCACCCAGGGCCGCCTGGCCCTGCCGTTCCTGCTGACCACCCTGCCGGACCTGGACCGGCTGATGCTGTCCGGCACCCACCCCGGCGGCATCGCCGCGGTCCGCGAGCGGCTGCGCGCGCACTTCCCCGACCGCGACGTGGAGGTCGTCGGCGATCTGCGGGCCGCCGCCGCGGACGCCGACGTCGTCGTCGCCACCGCCGGGCCCCACACGCCCGCCGCCGTCGAGGCCGACTGGCTGCGGCCCGGTGCGCTGGCCGTCCTGGTCGGCCACGGACTCGCCCCCTCGACACTGCACCGGGCCGACCGGGTCGTCGCCACGAGCGAGGCGCAGATGAACGTCACCGGCACCGACATGGCCGACGCCGACGGCCGACTCCCGGCGGTGGACGCCGAGTTGCCGGCCGTGCTCGCCGGCGCCGCGCTCGGCCGGGGCTCGGACAAGGAGCAGATCTTCGCGTACAACAGCGGCCTGGTCGTCACCGACATCGCCCTCGGCCACCGCTTCGCGCAGCTCGCGCTGGCGCGGGGCCTGGGAACCGAGGTGGCGCTGTGGCGGTGAGCACAGCGTCCGCCTGGCCGACGCTGCCCGCCCTGCCCGACCCCGCCACCCGGGCGGTGCTGGACAGCGGACTGCCGGCGGAACTCTCCTACGCACTCGGCGGGCCGTTCCACTTCCTGCTGCCCGACGCGTTCGACGCCAATCTGCGGGCCCTGCGCTCCGCGCTGTCGGACGCGGACGTGGCGGGCTTCGTGTACTTCGCGAAGAAGGCCAACAAGGCCGCCGTGTGGAGCGAGCGCTGCGCCGCGAACGGCGCCGGAGTCGACACCGCCTCCGTCGGCGAGCTGCAGGACGCCCTCGGGCACGGGGTCCGCGGGGAGCACCTCGTCGTCACCGGACCGGCCAAGGACGGTGCCCTGCTGCGCCTGGCGGTGCGGCAGGGCGCGCTGATCGCCGTGGACGCGCTCGACGAACTCGACGCGCTGCTCGCCATGGTGGGGCCGGACCCGGTCCGCCCGGCGCGGGTGGTGCTGCGCTGCCTGCCGCCGGCCCAGCCGCACAGCCGCTTCGGCCTGCACGACGCCGAGCTGGAGGCCGCCCTGGAGCGCTGTGCGCGAGCAGGCGGGGCGGTGCGGATGGAGGGCTTCAGCTTCCACCTGTCGGGATACGCCGTACAGCCCCGCGCCGACCTGGCCGGGCGCCTGGTCGAGCGGTGCCTCAAGGCCCGCGCCCGGGGGCTGGTGGCCGACCGGATCAGCATCGGCGGCGGCCTGGCGGTCAGCTACACCGACGCCGTCAGCTGGCGCACCTTCCTCGCCGGGCAGCACAGCGGGCACTACCACGCGGGAAGGTCCTTCACCGCCGGCGACTTCTATCCCTACCACTCCCCGGCCGCCGGAGCCGGGGCGCTGCGGGCCCTGCTCGCCGCCCGGCCCGAAGGGCACCACCGCGGCCTGGCCGAGCTGCTCAAGGACGCCGGCCTCACGCTGCTGTTGGAGCCCGGCCGCGCCCTGCTGGACAGGGCGGGCGCGACGGTGTTCCGGATCCAGGGGGCCAAGGACCGGGCGGGCTATCAGCTGCTGACCGTCGACGGCACCAGCCTGAGCCTGTCCGAGCAGTGGTTCAACAGCGAGTACCTGCCCGACCCCCACCTGCTCTCCCGCGACCCGGACGCCCCCGCCGGCATCCACCCCGCCAGCGTCGGCGCGGCCACCTGCCTGGAGTCGGACCTGCTCAGCTGGCGGAAGATCCCCTTCCCCCGCCGGCCCCGCGTCGGCGACCTGCTGGTCTACCCCAACACGGCCGGCTACCAGATGGACTCCAACGAATCGCCCTTCCACGACCTGCCGCTGCCGCCCAAGGTCGTCATCGACCACACCGAGCGCCCGCGCCCGCGCTGGCGGCTGGACCGGCAGCGCGGCTGACCCCGGACACCCCCCAGGCCCGTACACCCCCTTCGCAGGAGTACCCGAACACAGGAGTAGTCCGATGCCCGGAGCACTGTCCCGCCCCGCCGTGGTCTCCCGTATATCCGACCTCATCGGCCGCACGCCGCTGCTGGAACTGGCCCGCTCCGAGACCGGCAGCCGACTGCTGCTGAAGCTGGAGATGTTCAACCCCACCGGTACGGCGAAGATCCGGATGGCCCGCCAGATGGTGCTCGACGCCGAGGAGCGCGGCGCGCTGCGGCCCGGCGGCCGCATCGTCGAGTCGACGTCCGGCAACACCGGCCTCGGCCTCGCCGTCATCGCCGCCGAACGCGGCTACACCTTCACCGCCGTCGTCGACCACCACGCGTGTGCGGACAAGCTGCGCGCCATGAAGGCCCTGGGCACCGAACTCGTCCACGTCGCCGACGACGGCACGGGGGAACTCGCCACCGCCGCCCGGGAGGAGCTCGCCGAGGACCTCGCCCGCGGCCGGGACAACACCGTCTTCACCGAGCAGCACAACAACCCCAGCAACGGCGTCGGCTACTTCCCCGTCGCGCACGAGCTGTACGAGGCCCTCAACGGCCGGCTCGACGTGCTGATCGGCGCGGTCGGCACCGGCGGCGCGCTCTGCGGGACGGCCCGCGAACTGCGTACGCTGCTGCCGTCGTTCACCACCATCGGCGTCGAGCCCAAGGGGTCGATCGCCTTCGGCGGCCCGGCCCACGACTACTACCAGTCCGGCACCGGCACCCCCGAGGGCGCGGAGATCGGCGCCCTGGTCGACTTCCGCCTCATCGACGAGGGCGTCAAGGTCGGCGACGTCGAGGCGTTCGCCACCTGCCGGGCCGTCGCCCGCACCGGTCTGCTCATCGGCGGCTCCGCCGGCGGCGTCGTCCACGAGGCACTGGTCCGGCTACCGCAGTTGCCGCCCGGCAGCACCATGGTCGCCCTCGTCAACGACGGCGGGGAGAAGTACCTGGACACCGTCTTCAACGACACCTGGATGCACGACCGCGGCCTCCTCGACCCCGCGGCGGAGCGGGAGATCGAAGAATTGCTGAGCAAGCTCCGCGGGAGCCGCTGACCCATGCCGACCACTCTGCTGCGCGACAGCCGCGCCCTGGCCACGCTCGCCGTCCCGCTCATCCTCACCCAGCTCGCCCAAGTCGCCCTGACCACCACCGACACCGTGATGATGGGCCTGCTGGGCACCGAGGAGCTGGCGGCCGGCGGTCTGGCCCTGGTCCTGTTCAACCAGCTGCGCACCATGGGCGTCGGCCTGGTGACCGCCGTCGGCAACCAGACAGCGGCCGCCGCGGCCCGCGCCGAGCGGGCGGGCGCGGACGGGGGGGACGGGGCCGGCGGGCACGGGGAAGTCCGTGCGATCGTCCGCGCGAGCCTGGCGGTGGCCACGCTCGCCGGTCTCGCCGGCGCCGTCGTCCTGGTCCTCATCGGCCAGGGCCTGACCTGGCTCGGCCAGGACGCCGCCGTCGTCGCCCGCACCCGGACCATGCTGCTCGCGCTGGCCCCCGGGCTGCTGCCCTGCCTGTGGTTCCAGGCCGTCCGCCAGTTCACCGTCGGCATGCGCCGCCCCCAGGCCCTGCTGCGGATCACGCTGGCCTCCATAGCCGTCAACGCGGGCCTGAACTGGCTGCTGATCCACGGCGTGTGGGGGCTGCCCCGGCTGGGCCTGACCGGCATCGGCGTCGCCACGACCACCGTCCACCTGCTGTCCTTCCTCGCCCTGTACGCCTCGGCGCGCAGGGACGGGCGACTGGCCCCCCTGCTCTCGCTCCACGCGGCCGGGGCCGACGCGGCCACCGTCAAACGGCTCGTCGGCCTCGGCGTACCGATCGCCGCGACGTACGGATCGGAAGCCGGGTTCTTCTCCCTCACCGCGCTGATGGCCGGCTCCTTCGGCCCCGCCGCCCTCGCCGCGCACACCGCCGTCAACCAGCTGGTCTACATCGTCTTCCAGGTCGCCGTCGGCCTCTCCCACGCCGCGTCGATCCACGTCAGCCGGGAGCTCGCCCTCGGCCGCGCCGACGACGCGCGCCGCATCAAGAACACCGCGCTCGCCTGCGCGGCGGCCGTCATGACGCTCGTCGCCGCCGGCTATCTGACCGTGCCCCACCTCGTCCTCGCGCCGTTCCTCGACGCCGGCTCCGACCGGGCCCTGACCCTCGCCACCCAGCTGCTCCTCGTCACCGCCGTCCTGCAGTTCTTCGACTGCGCGCAGAACATCGGCGTCGGACTGCTGCGCGGACTCGACGACACCAGGAGCGGATTCCGCATCACCCTCGTCGGCTACTGGGCGGTCGGGCTGCCCGCGGCCTGGCTCCTGGCCTACCCCCTGCACCTGGACACCCTCGGCATCTGGCTCGGCCTGCTCACCGGCCTGGCCACCACCGCCGTACTCCTCCTGCGCCGCTACGACAGGCAGCTGCCCGGCCACCTGAGCCGGCGGATCCCGGCCTGATCACCCACCGTGACATCACGTGCGGTGGCGGCGCGCCTCCGTCCCCCACCCGTTGCGTCTCGGCGCGTGGAACGCCCTGCCGGATCGCAGGAAATCCGCCATCGTGGCCGGATCACCCGCACCGGCTAAGGTGCTCCCGCGAACTGTTCAGGCGTGCGATGAAGGGGAAGGTCTGACGGTGTCCGATCTGGGGCGGCTCATAGCCGGCCGGTACCGGCTGGTGGAGCGGGTGGGCCGCGGCGGCATGGGCACCGTGTGGCGGGCCGAGGACGAGCTGCTCGGCCGGCACGTCGCCGTGAAGAAGCTGCACGTCCCGCCGCATCTGCACGACGACGAGGTCCTCACGCTCCACGAGCGCACCCGCCGCGAGGCCCGCAGCGCCGCCCGGATCACCCACCCCCACGTGATCGTGGTGCACGACGTCGTCGACGACGAGGGCCTGCCCTGCATCGTGATGGAGTACATCCCCTCGGTCACGCTGAGCGACGTGGTCAAGCGGCAGGGCGCGCTGCCCCCGGGCGAGACGGCCCGGATCGGCCGCGCCATGGCCGCGGCGCTGCGCGCCGCACACGGCGTCGGAGTGCTGCACCGGGACGTCAAGCCCGCCAACGTCCTGCTCGGGCACGACGGGCGCATCGTCCTCACCGACTTCGGCATCGCCGTGGAGTCCGGCACCACCACGCTGACCAAGACCGGCGAGCTGGTCGGGTCGATCCACTACCTCGCGCCGGAACGCCTGCGGCCCGGCATCGCCGAGCCCGGCCCCGCGAGCGACCTGTGGTCCCTGGGCGCGACGCTCTACCAGGCGGTCGAGGGGCGCCACCCGTTCCAGCGGGACACCGCCATCGAGACGGCGTACGCGATCGCCGTCGACGCGTACCACCCGCCGCGCAACGCCGGCCCGCTGACCTCGGTGATCGAGGGGCTGCTGGTGAAGGAGCCGGGGCGGCGGATGGACGCGCACGAGGCCGAACGCCTCCTGGCCGACGCGGCCGGAGCGAGCGGCGGGGCCCCGTCGGGGCCCGGGATCGTCCCCACCGCCCCCGCCGCCTTCCCCTCCCCCGCCGACCCGGCCACGCGTCCGGAGCCGGTGGCGGGCCCCGTGCCCCCGGCGCACGGGGGCCGGCGCCGCCGGGCGGCGCTGTGGCTGGCGGTGGCGGCCGCGGTCGCCGCTTCCGTGACCGGCGGCACCCTGCTGTGGCCCAGGGGCGAGACCGATGCGACGGCGAGCGCGCCGTCCAAGGCCCCCGCCTCCGCCTCCAGCAGCCCGAGCCCCAGCCCCTCGCCGCCGCCACCGCTGCCCGCCGGCTACCACCTGGAGAAGGCCGGGGAGGGCTTCTCCGTGCCGGTACCGGACGGCTGGATGCCCAAGGACGTGCCCGGCGGCGAGGTCGCCTACGTCGACCCGACCCGGCTGGTGGGACTGCGGGTCGACGTCGTGGAGTTCGCGGGGTCCGATCCGGTGCGGCACTGGGAGGAGACCGAGGAGGAGCAGACCCGCCGGGACAACCCCGGCTATGAGCGGGTCCGGATGGGCCCGACGACCTTCCGCGGACGGCCCGCCGGGTACTGGGAGTTCACCTTCCCGGGCCAGGCCCGGGATTTCCGCGCCGTGGAGCTGTCCTTCAGCGGCACGGACGGCACGCAGTACGTGGTCTACCTCTCCGCGCCGAACGCCCAGTGGAACCAGTACCGGACGGTCTTCGACAACGCGGTCAAGGGGATCCGGCTGCGGGCCTAGGGGCTGTGCTCCCGGGCCTTCGCGCCTGGGGCCCGGCGTCCCCGCCCCGCGCGCCGCCGGGCGGACCTCACGCCCGGACGCGCGCCTTGAGGACCTGGGTGCCGACGGCGAGCGTGACGCCCAGGAGCAGGACGTAGAAGACGCCGATCTTGTTCAGGTCGTCGAGGAAGAACCAGACCGACCCCAGACCGGTGAACCAGAACGCCACCAGCGGGAATCCGCCGGTGCGTTCGTCCTTGTAGCCGGCGGCGAGGCAGAGCGCGGCGACGACGCCCAGGACCAGGGCGATGATGACGTAGTGGGTGTCCCAGCCGACGTAGCCGCGGGCGAGCTCGGACCAGACCGCCACGGCCTCCGCCACCGGCCCCCACACCACCGCGCACGCCAGCCGCGCCGACCACAGCAGCAGCACCGCCCCCGCCACACCGGCGAGCAGGGCGACCTGGGAGAACCGGCCGACCTCGATCACGTCGGCCCGGGAGATCACCAGCGTCAGCAGACAGCCGAGCAGTGCCACCGCGCCCTCCGCCGTCGGCCGGAACACCACCCGCGCCGGGCTCCGGCGCCGGGCCGGCGGGGCCTGCCCCTCGACGGCCCCCCGCTCACCGCCGGACGGCTGCCCCTCACCTGACGGCTGCTCGCCACTGGACGGCTGCCCACCGCCGGCCGCCCGCTCACCGCCGGACGGTGCCGCGAGCGCCGCCCCGGCCGCGGGGTCGACGGTGGTGGGGGTCCGCAGCGGGACGGCCTGCGCCGCGACCGCCGCGGCGAGCGCCGTCTTCATCGCGGTGGCGTCCGCGAAGCGATCCGCCCGGTCCTTGCGCAGCGCCCGGACGATCACCTCGTCCACGGCGGGCGGCAGCTCCGGGCGCAGCCGGGAGGGCGGCACGGGTTCCGCGGCCAGATGCTGGTGCATGACGGAGAACGGCGAGTCGCCCGTGTACGGGGGCCGCCCGGTCAGCAGCTCGTACAGCAGGCAGCCCACGGCGTACAGATCCGTACGGTGGTCGGTCTCGGCGCCGTTGATCTGCTCCGGGGCCAGATAGGCGGGGGTGCCGACCGCCACTCCGGTTCCGGTCAGCCGGGTGACGGCCTCGCTGAGCGCCTTGGCGATCCCGAAGTCGACGACCTTGACCTGCCGGCCGTCGGTGAGCATGACGTTCGCGGGCTTGATGTCCCGGTGCACGATGGCGTGCCGGTGGCTGTGATCCAGGGCCGCCAGCACCTGGCCCACGATGTCGGCCGCCTGCGCCACCGGCAGCGCGCCGTCCTTCAGCACCTGGCCGAGGGTCCGGCCCGCCACGTACTCCATCACCAGGTACGGCTCGGCCGAGCCGCCCCCGGCGTCCTCACCCACGTCGTGGACGGTGGCCACACCGGGGTGGTTGAGCGCCGCCGCGGCGTGCGCCTCGCGCTGGAACCGGGCGAGGAACTCGGGCTGCAGCGCCAGCTCGGCGGAGAGGGTCTTCACCGCGACGGTACGGCGCAGCCGGCGGTCGACGGCCCGGTAGACCGTCCCCATCCCGCCCTGCCCGAGCTGCTCCACCAGCTCGTAGCGCTCCCCCAGGATTCTGTGCTCCACCGGATTCCTCCCCGGGCCGAAAACACCAACACGGCGGAAGACGGACTGGAGCGCGGCCGGGTTCCCCCTGACCAGGGGCGGTGCCGGGTCACTCGCCGATGCCGAGGAGGGCCAGCGTGATGTTGTCGGGGCCGCCCGCCTCGATGGCGGACTTCCACAGCTCGAAGGCGGCCCGGCCGTTTTCGTGGGCCCGCAGCAGGTCGTCGAGCTCGTCCTCGGGCACCAGGTCGGTCAGACCGTCGGTGCAGATCAGGTAGCGGTCGCCGGCGGTGAGCGGAGCGGTGGTGACGTGCGGGGTGATGGCGCTGAAGCGGAAGGCGCCGCCGAGCGCCTGGGTGACGAGGGAGGTGGTGCGGCGACCGGGCGGCAGGGGCGGGCTGTCGTCCACGCTGACCTGGCGCAGGCCGTCCCCGGTCGCGTCGAGCACCCTGCTGTCACCGACGTTGAAGACCAGCAGCGACTCGGCGAGGACGACCGCGCCGGCGACCGTCGTCCCCATGGTGAGCAGGTCCGGGTCGCGGCCGGCCGCGGTGTACACCGCCCGGTTGCACAGGTTCAGGGCGTCGCGGACGGCCTTCTCACTGCTGAGGGACGGGCCGAGCGCGGCCAGTTGCCGTACGGTCAGGGCGCTGGCCACCTCGCCGCCCGGCTGGCCCCCGATGCCGTCGGCGACCGCGACGACGAGCGGGGTGCCGAGCGGGAAGACCAGGGTCTGCGGGTTCTCGGTCACGGTGCCGCACAGCGTCCACGGGCCGGCGACCAGGCTGTCCTCGTTGTGGTCGCGGAGCAGGCCGGGGTGGCTGAGGGCCGTCACGGTGATGTACCGCATGGCTGGATGCGCCGCCTCTCTGCGTCGTCGGGCTCAGTCGCCCGGCTCGGTCCTCGGACCGGACGTCGGGCCGGGCGCTCCCCCGCCGCCCAGGGTGTGCCGCCGCATGAGCCGGGAGACGTCCTTGCCCGTGACGATCCCGGCCAGCCGGCCCCCGTCCACGACCAGCAGGCGGGTGCCGGTCCGCAGGGTGAGGCGTTCGAGGGCCTCGCTCAGCAGGTCGTCCGGGGCGGCGACCGCGCACTGGGACAGCGGGGTCGCCACGTCGCGCACCCGCAGCTCCTCCCGCTCGGCCGGCGGTACCACCGCGAGCCTGCGCAGTTGCACGACGCCGCTGGGGCGGCCCTCGAAGTCGAGCAGGGGGAGCGCGGAGTGGTGGGAGGGCACCGCCACCTCGTCGATGAAGCGCTGGACGGACAGCCAGTCGGCACCCGTCACCACCGGGCTGGTCATGGCGTCGGCGACCCGTATGCCGCGCAGTGCGGTGTGCAGCGTGGCCCGGCGCCGCTCCGCACCGGCGACGATCATGATGAAGAGGCCGACGAAGACGATCCACAGCCCGCCCGGCGCCCCGCGCAGCACGGAGATCCAGCCGACGGCCACCATCAGCACGCCCATGACCTGGCCGCTGCGGGAGGCCGCCAGATCGGCCCGCTCCCGGTCACCGGTGCGCCACCACAGGACCGCCTGCACCACCCGCCCGCCGTCCAGCGGCACCGCGGGCAGCAGGTTGAACACGCCCAGGAACAGATTCGCCCAGCCGAGCCAGAGCGCGACCACCGCGGGGATCTCCGCCCAGCCGGACAGCAGCTGCAGGCCGATACCCGCGCCGAGCGCGGCGCCGCCGATGACCAGGCTGGTCAGCGGGCCGCTGACGGCCACCAGGAAGGCCGCGGCGGCGGTCTTGGGCCGCCCCATCCGCGTCATCCCGCCCAGTGCCCACAGCGTGACGTCCTCGACCGAGATCTGCTTGCGGCGGGCGGTCGCGGCGTGCGCCGCCTCGTGCAGCAGCAGGCTGCCGGTGAGCAGCGCGGCTCCCACGACACCGGCGAGGGCGTAGACGGCACCCGAGCGGCCCGGGGTCCAGGCGGGCAGGGCCTGCCGCCCTAGTCCGACCGCGAACAGTCCCACCAGCAGCGGAACGCTCCAGTGCATCCGCAGTGGTACGCCGACAACCTGTCCGACCCGGACCGATCCGTTCATCGTCGTCCTCACCCACCCCAATTGTCGCTCGCGGAATCTACGCTGGACGTAATGACGGGAGCGCTGTACTGCCGGAGGTGCGTCATGGGGCACAGCCACCACTTCCACCTGGACCAGGGCGGTCACTCGATCACCGTGAACGTCGGCCCCGGCCGCGACGGGGAGATCGAGGTGCTGGTCAACGGCAAGGTGATCGCCTACCAGAGGCAGCACGGTCCGGGGATGAACGTCCTGGCCGGCGAGCTGCCCGACCAGCCCGCCCACCCCTTCCGCGTCCTGCTCCGCCAGCCGCACCTCGTCCCGTCCGTGCCCCGCTGCACGCTGGAGCTGGACGGCGTGGAGCAGCCGATGCCGGAGCGGCTGGTGCTCTGAGGAGGGGTCGGTGCTCTGCGGAAGGGTTGGGCCACCCGGCTGATTCTCGGCTTCGAGCGTTTTATTCCCTGCGGGTTGAACGACGATGCGGATGGACAACGGCAGCACGATACGTCTGGCATCGAAACGATGAACAGGCGAGGAGCACCGTGAGAAGAATTGCGCAGGCGGGAAGTGTCATCGGGGCATGCGGACTGGTGCTGTTCGGGGCCGGGGCCGCGCAGGCCGTGACCGTCCCGGGCGAATCCCTGTTGTCGGCCGTGGCGGGCGCGGACGTCGGCACCGTCACCGGCATGATCTCCGGGGTGGTCTGCAACAACCGCCTCGCCGACTTCAATTACAAGTCGCCGGTGCGCAAGGCGCCGCACCCCTGCATCAACGGCCCGGTACGCAGCGGCAACAGCAAGAACAGCGGCAATTTCATCAACCGCGGCAACCCGAACAACAGCGGCAACCTGTCCAGCACCAACGGCTCCACCAACAGCGCCAATTCGGTCGAGGGCGCCTCGCAGGGCAGCGGCAACCACATCCAGAAGATCCTCGGCCTGCACCACTGAGACCGAGCGGGCACGCTCCCGGCGGGCCCGGCAAAGCGGCCCCGCTCCCGGTACGTTCCGGGAGCGGGGCCGCCTCGCGCGAGCGTCAGAAGTGCGTGGAGCTGCTGCCCCGTCCGATGTGCTGGACGTCGTTGCTGGTCTTGTTCTCGGCGCCGGTGGTGCCGCCGGCGTCGTCGTTGGTGTTGCCGTTGACGTTGGTCGGGCTGCCGCTGTTGTTCGGGTTGCCCTTGAGGTCGACGTTCTGTGCGTACTTGACGTTGCCGCTGTTCACCGGCCCGTTGACACAGATCTTGGCCCGGGGACCGCAGCGGAGGACGGCGTGGAAGCTGGCGATGGTGTCGCTGTTCCACACCCCGTCGCCGTACCCGTCGAACCCGTCCCAGGCCTGTGCCGGCGACGCCCCACCGACGGCCAGGAGCAGGCCGCAAGCTCCTGCGATCACATATTTGACGCGTGCCATGTTCTTCACTGTGTGCTCCTGCACCTCGCGGTTTGGTCACCCGCGGACTTGCTACCGGGCGGGCCGGTCTCCACCAAGCCTGAGGAACGGCCCGTTGCCCGTATTCACCCTCTCCGACCACCGGATTCACCATGACGGCCCTCCGGTTGGTCAGGGACCGGCGACCGGCCGCCCCGTTCAGGCCCGCAGCTGGTGCCCCGGGTAGAGGTGGTCCGGGCCCTCGGGCAGCCGGTGCTCGTTGTGCTCCTGTCGGGTCCCGGCGCCGTCGGGGGTGTCCTTGCGTGCGGAGGTTCCGGTACGTGCGGCGGAGTCGCTGCGCTCGGCGGTCACGGTGCGCTCGTCGGTCTCCGTGCGTTCGGCGGTCTCCGTGCGCTCAGTGCGCTCGTCGCTCTCGCTCCGTTCGTCGCTCTCGCTCCGTTCGTCGCTCTCGCTGCGTTCGGCGCTCTCGCGGCGGCACTCCCGCCGTTGTCCACCATCCCTGCCGTCCCTGCCGTCCCTGCCGTCTCTGCCGTCTCTACCGGCGTTCGCGGGGGACTGCTGGGTGGTGCGGGTGGCGGCGTGGCCGCAGTTGGGCCAGGCGGACAGGCCCTGGTCGCGGACGATGCGCCGGCCGATGGCGATCTGTTCGGCGCGGGTGGCGAGGTCGGCCCGCGGGGCGTAGCGGCGGCCGCCGTAGGCGCGCCAGGTGCTGAGGGCGATCTGCAGGCCCCCGTGGTAGCCGTTGCCGGTGTTGATGTGCCAGCGGCCGTTGCTCTCGCAGGCGGCGATGCGCTCCCAGTCGGGCACCGGTGACCCGGACGGCACGTCCTGCGCGGCGCTCGGACCGGCCGGGCCTAAGATGCCCAGCACGGCCAGCAGCACGGACAGGACCGATTCGGCGGACCGCTTGGCGAGGGGCGACGGCATCACGGGCATCCTCCGCAGTGCTCCGGCAGCGCCACGGCGCAGTGCACGCCACGACGATGGGCACACACCAACTAACCCGGAAATATGGTTTTCTGCATGCCGGGAGAGCGCGACATGCGGGCGATTCACCCGGCTGGGCCATTGCCTGAGCCGTCGCCCCGATAGAACGTCAAGGACCGAATTCAGGCCACCACTGGGGAATTGACGGCGGTACGGTCGCGGACTCGGCCGGAAACGGACAATTACGTGACCGAATAGGCGAAGGACGGGGTGAGCGGAAGCGGTTCGGGGGTCGCCACGGCGAACTCGTAAGCGGCCGAGAAGGCGAAGTTCCTTACCGAGACCCGGACTTCGAGCCCCAGGGGATCGGGCACCGTGACCGTACCGTGGTCGGCGGCGAAACCCGCCTCGATGCGCTCGGGGGACACGGACAGACCGCGGCCCACGGCCTGCATGGCGGCGTCCTTGCGCACCCAGAAGCGGGTGATCAGACGCTCCCGCTCGTCGGCGGGGCAGCTCGCCGCCAGCTGCGACTCCCGGGCCGTCAGCACCTCGTACGGGGTGTCGGGCGGGCAGCTGTCACGGCGGACGGATTCCACCGAGAACCCCATCTGGCGGGCGTCGTCACCGCACGCCACGACCAGCAGGCCACGGGTGCCGTACAGCTCCCAGTGGCCGGCGGCGGCCATCGCGGTGCTCACCCGGTCGGGGAGCCTGGCCAGCAGCCAGCGGCGGGAGGCGGTGTCGAGGGTGGCTCTGGAATGGCCGTTCAGGCCCAGGCAGTTGTCCGGGGACAGCGTGCCCTTGGTGCCGCCGCGCGGGGAGGACGCGGCGGAGGGGGAACCCACGGGGACGACGAACATGGGCACGGGGGTGGCCGCCACGCCCGGGTGCGGATGCGGGTACGGTCGAGCGGGCGGCCCCGCGGGAGTGAGGGATGCGGGGCGGGCCGGGGCCCGGTGGTGCGGGTAGTGCTGGTGGTGCCGGTGGTCAGAAGCGTCCTGGTCAAGGTGCTCCGGACAGAGTTCGAGAAGAGCGGCGTTCGTTTCCACGTACTTTCCGTCCTCCACAGTTGAACGGTGCCAAGGCCGCACTGGGAGAGTGGCGGCCCGTCATACAGATGGTGTCTCCCCCTTTTTCGCCTACATCGATCGATACAGACAGCCCAAGGTTTGCAGATCCTCCGGAGCCTGCGGGTCATCCCTCCTGCTGATGTACGGCTACATACTTCGATGTACGGGAGACCGCCCCAAATTCGGGCGCCAGGGCCAAGAGAACGGGCAGCGCGCCGAAGTACTGTCCTGGTGTGTGGTTACGCCCTTTCACAAGTACGCACGCACGCCGCCGGCCCATACCGCTCCGTGACCTCAGAATGGCGGTGGGTTTCTTCGCCGGCTGTCTGATTCTGTATGTCCTGGGCGGCCCCCGGGTCATGGGCAGCGACATACCCGCCTGGCAGGCGGTCCTGCCGGTGCTCGTGCTGTGTACGGCGACGGCGTTCCGCAGCGCGCTGCCGCCGCTGGCGGTCGCCGTCGGCACCGTCACCGTCACCGTGGAGATGACCTCCAGCGGCGGCCTGGGACCCGTGCTCATCTATACGGACCTCCTCTACGCGGCCGCCCTCTACGGCGCCCAGTGGCTGTGCCGGGTCCTGCAGTTCGGCACCGTGGCCGTCACCATCGCCACCACCGTCACCCTGGTCGCCATCAGCGACCGCTCGGAGGGGGTGACGACCGGCGTCATCGTCGCGATGCTGCTCATCTCCCCGGTATGGACCGGGCTGTTGATAAGGAACCACAAGGAACGTGCCGACGCCGAGCGCGAACGCGCCGCGCAGATCAACCGGCTGGCGGAGCTGGACCGCAAGACCGTCCTGCAGACCGAGCGCACCCGTATGGCCCGTGAGCTGCACGACCTGGTGGCCAACCACCTCAGCGCGATCGCG
Organism: Streptomyces sp. NPDC059008; assembly: GCF_042749045.1. Lineage (NCBI taxonomy): Bacteria > Bacillati > Actinomycetota > Actinomycetes > Kitasatosporales > Streptomycetaceae > Streptomyces > Streptomyces sp. NPDC059008. The sequence goes on from NZ_JBHYJC010000001.1 coordinate 135,474, forward strand.
ATCCACTCCAGCGCGGTGCTGTCCCTGACGGAGGCCAAGCGGGCGGCGGAGACGGCGGCCGAGGCCGACGGCGTCGCGGCAGGGACGTCCACCGTGCGGCTCAAGGCCGACGACGACCCGATACTGCAGGCCCTGGCCGTGATCCGAGAGAACAGCGTGCAGGGACTGGCCGAAATGCGGCGCATGGTGGTGCTGCTGCGCTCCGACCGCGGCGTGGACGACGACTGGGACCGCCCGCAGCTCAACGCCCTGGGCGCGCTGGTCGAACAGGCCCGCCCGGCCGCCGACGCCGCGGCCCTGACGCTGGACACCGAATTCCCCGACCAGTTCCCCGAGGTGTCCTCGGTCATCGAGGTGACGGCGTACCGCATCGTGCAGGAGGCCCTGACCAACGTCCTCAAGCACGCCTCGGCGGGGCGGGTACGGATCCGCTGCCAGGCCGGCGCCGAACAACTCACGATCACCGTCGACAGCCCGCTGGCCCGCCCCGACCCCCGGACCCGGCAGCACCCCGTGGAGCGGCTGGCCAGGGGCGCCGGAGCCGGCCTCACCGGCATGTCCGAACGGGCCGCCCTGGTCGGCGGCGTCTTCGACGCGGGCCCGGACCGCACCGCCCCCGGCCGCTGGCGGGTACGGGCGGTACTGCCACTGACCCAGAACTCCTAGGGCAGCCCATGAACTCCTAGGGCAGCCCATGGACCAACACAGATCGACTCCCGGAGCGGAACCACTCCGGGTACCAGCACGGGGGCGGTGAGGACGAGAGGTGGAGCAGCAAGTGGAGGAGCCGGTGGACGAGTTAGTGAACGCCTACGCGACGAACGGCCCGACGGCAGGACCCGCGCCTGTCACGGCCGCCGAGCCGATGCCGGCGCCCGCGCCGATGACATCCGCCGCGCCGACGCCGGCCGCCGAGCCGCCGTCGTACCCCACCCCGCCCATCCGCGTCCTGGTGGCCGACGACCAGGCCGCCGTACGCTCCGGACTGGTCCTGGTCCTGCAGACCGCCCCGGACATCACGGTCGTCGGCGAGGCCGGCGACGGCGAGACGGCGGTCCGCATGGCCGCCGAACTCCGCCCCGACGTCGTCCTCATGGACGTCCAGATGCCCCAGCTCAACGGTGTCGCCGCAACCCGCCGCATCGTCGAGCGCGGCCTCGCCGAGGTCCTGGTCCTGACCACCTTCGACCTCAACGAATACATCTTCGGCGCCTTACGTGCCGGAGCCGGCGGCTTCATCCTCAAGAACGCCGAGCCCGCCGTCCTGGTCGGCGCCGTACGCGAAGTGGCCCACGGCGACGGCTTCCTCACCCCCGCGATCGCCCGCCGCCTGATCACCGAGTTCGCGGACCGCCCCCCGTCGGCCTGCCCCGGCCCCGGCCCCACCCTCCCCGAAGGCTCCGCCCAGGCCCTGGCCACCCTCACCAAACGCGAACTGGAGGTCCTGGCCTGCATCTCCCAGGGCCTGGCCAACAGCGCCATCGCAGAAACCCTCAACCTGGCCGAGGGCACGGTAAAAACCCACACAAGCCGGATCCTGTCCAAACTCAACCTACGAAGCCGCGTCCAGGCAGCGATCCTGGCGCAGCAGTGCGGGGTGGGGGTTCGGGGGTAGTGGGGGTGAAGGGGTGGGCTGTGGGCGGGCCCTCACTGCCCTATTCCGGCCCGACTGGGCAGGCGCAGATCACCGTGTAGGCCGTCCCGGTAGCCGGATCCACCACCATCACGCATCCTGAGCACCGTCGGCGTCGCCGTTGGCTCCCCCACTTGCTCCCAGGCCGCCGAGGATGACTGCCGGCGTCGACGGCCTTCCGGTACGCACTCACCGTCGCCGCGTGCTGCGGATTGATCCATTCGCTCATGTCGGCCTCTCCTCCGCTCCCCCAACGACGGTAGAGCCGTTGGGGGAGCGGGCACAGGGGGTCGGATCAGTTGGGCCCGGTGTTCGAGCAGTCGGCACCGCACCCGGCAGGTGGCGGCTCGGAATGCTCGCAGGTCGCCGCTACGGAAATCGTGCCGTCGGTCGGGCCGGCCCACAGTTCCGGATCGGGAACGTACCCGGCGGCCCGGATCGCGTCCTGGGTCCGGGCGAGGGCTCCGGGGTCGTGACGCTCGGGACCCGGGGGTTCCGGCACATGGTGCACGAACAGACCGAGCTTGCGCGCAAGATCAGCCTTTACGCGGGTGTGCAGAATCAGGGCATGCCATCCCTCGTCGACCACGCGGGACGGCTTGAGGCGCAGGCGCGGCCGTTGGGCGCAGGCGGCTTCGAACTTGATCGCCTCGACAACGATGCGTTCGGCGGTGGCACGGTCCATGCCGGGGTTGTTGGTTAACACCGTCTGAGTAATGCCTGCGAAAGCGGGTGGAGTGACCAGGTCGCGGGGGTCGGGGGGCGCCTGCACGTGCTCTTCGGGGCGGCCGTCGCGCTCCCCAGCCTCGCCCATTTCCGGACCGTCATCGCCCAGCACGGACAGACGCGCACCCCTGCTCTCCGCCACCCGCCGCACATCGACCAGCGATGCGGTCAACTCGACTGCCAGCAGGTGAATTTCGCCCGGCGTCCAGGTGCGGGCGTCCAGGACACGGCGCGCTTCCTCGATCAGTTCGGCGGCCAAGTCGAGTTGCACCAGCTCCATTTCATCGGCAAGACGGGACACGAACCCCGACCCGTCCCCCACCAGGAAGCACGGGTTTCCATCCGGGCGCTGCCACGGCAGGAGTCGCGTGGTGCCAGTGGGACTCATCGGCCCGCCACCTCCACACGGTGCATGCGGCGCGGCCCGGCGTCGATCCCATGCCCCGCAAGCCACAGCGCCCGCCCCCGCCCACGCTGCAACCGTCGTTCTCGTCGTTCCTCCGGCGTGAGGACGTAGGGCCGGATCAGGCCCGTGTCCTCGCCCCGCAGCAACCCGGTCCACTCGCCGGGCACGCGGGGAGCCATGAAGGTCGATGTCGATGTCGCCCCACGCCTCACGCCGGGCAGAGAGCCAACGGACCGGTGACGCCCTCGCGCGGGCAATAACAGCCGGACCAGCGGTTCGAAGATCCTGGCGATAGTCTTCGCCATGTCGTCAACCTCCCAGGGGTTGATGGCCACGCCCCCGGACGTTGGCGCGTCGCGGGGGTCTTGCTTGCCTGCGGTGACTCAGGGCGTACGCGAAGCCCTCAAGCCGGATCAGCCAGTCACCTCGCGACCTCCGGGCGCAGGGGCCCGAGGTACATACGCACAGGAGCCGAGGGCTTCCACAAGCGAGGCGAGTAGCGATGCGCCGTCCGCGCGCGACAGAACGAGGTCAACAGCGCCGCAGTGCTCATCGACGGAGTACAGGGCCAGCGGAACGCGGATCTCCCCTGTAACGGAGTCGATGACGTGCGGATCATCCCGGCAGGTCGATGCGTGCACTCGGGTGCCCAGATGCTTGTCCATGTGTCACCCCGTTCGGTTGGCGCGGAGGCAGGTGCGTCACCGTAGGGGCCCGTGCAACAAAGAAGGGGGACAGTCCGTCCCCCTGTCCCTGCTTGTCCCCCTGGTTAGACGGTACGGACTCCGACGGCCTCAGCCAGCCGGCCGGCTTCCTTGCGCATCGCGCGCGGCGCGGAGCGCCACAAGTCGGCGGCCACGACGCGGGCGGACGGGGTGTAGGTGACGGTCTCCGCGCCGATCTGGTGGGCCTTCTGCATCACATGCAGCGCGGCGGTCCGGTCGCCACGCTGGAGGTGCCCTCGGGCGACTTCCACCCACAGCCGTGCGCGCCGCTCGCGGGAGGGCATCACGTCGGGGTCGAGGTCGTCAGCGAGTCCAAGAGCCTTCTGCGCCTTGCGCAGATCAGTCGCGACGCTGACCGCGTGGAAGTCGACGTTGGCCCGACCGAACACCGTGGAGGGATGGACGTACGAAGCGGGCAGGGACTTCGCCACTTGGTCGCCCTTGTCCCAGTACCGCCACGCGTCGCCCTCACGCCCCTCCCGCGCCACCGTCACCGCGGCATGCAGCTGAAGCGCACCGTAGATGCCGCGCCAGTCGTCCGGAGCGCCATCGAGGTGCGGCCGGATGAGATCGCCGGCCTCGGCGACGATGCGCAACGCTTCCTCGGGATACGAGGTCTCGCGCAGGATGTTGCCCATGTTCCATGCCGCAGCGGCTATGGCAGCAGGCTGATCGGCGTCCTGAGCCGTGGACAGGGCGCGGTCGGCAACGACCCACGCCAGCTCGGCGGGGGCCACGTAGGCGGTGGCTTGACCCGTGAGCCGGTACACGTCGGACAGTGCCACCAGGGCGGCACGACGCTGCTCACCCTCATGAGCCCGCACGGCGTCTTCGCCGTCGCGGATGAGCGCAGGCAGCAAGGCCCCTACCTCAGTGCGGTTGCGATCGGACGTGTGCCACAGCCGCCACGTCTGGTCGACACGGCCTTGCAGCACCGCCGGCTCGGGGGGACCCGTGACCGCCGCAGTCAGAGAGCGGTTCATCACCGCAGCCAAGATCTCAGGCATCACCGGATGGTTCATCCTGCCGAGCGAGACCAGCTGCGCGGGACCTCCCTCACTGCCCCCGGTGAGAACGGCTAGGTCAGAGACCTGAAGCGCCGCCCCAAGACGCAACAGCAGTGAATGCGAACGGAGTTCACGCTCCCCCGTCTCGATCTTCTTCAGCCAGTCAGGGCCTCTCCCACAGAGATTGGCGAGCGTGGCACGCGTCATGCCACGCGACTCCCGAAGAACCCTGATCCGCTCGCCGGTGCTGAGCTCGTCTGACAGATCCATGCATGCCCCCTCGGTGGCGTGGCCGTCCTAGCCAGAGTACGGCTGGGAAGGAGGCGCGGGCAGGTGCATGCTGCTTGGCCTTGCTGCCGCCCAGTGAGGGCCGTGGGCGCGCTCACCTAGGCAAATGAGCGGCTGCGGATTACTGCGGCTACGGATGCCGACACACCCAGGACTTCAGGGCGGGGCATCCTCAGTAATAGTCCACGCCTGCTACAAGTACTGATGTGAAGTACATGGGAAGTCCGTCCAATTCACGGGGCACGTCTTGACCGGTTTCGCGGGTAAAGGCCAGCGTGACTTCCGGAATCACGGGGTTCTCCGGGTCGCTCTCGTCAACCCTGCGACCTCGCTCAGCCTGTTGCCGCAACACTTCGCGAGCCGGAGTGCGAAAAACGTCAGCGCCTTCGAGCAGGACCCGTACATCCGGTGAATCTTCTTCAAAGCGCCACAGCTCGATAGCAGTAACGGTTTCTCCATCTTCGAGGTGAGCAAGAATATCCATGCTGCGATAATCCACACGAATTTTCACAGTGGATGTATGAGCATAAGGCCCTGACACGCTCGGGGTTCCCCAATCGGAGATCACTTCCAGCGCCTGCTCGTATCCCATTCCGATCCACAGTGCGGAAACACCATTCGGCGGGTCGAGGATGAAGTCCATGGAGTACCTCACTTCAATAGGTCGTAGTTGATGGTCCAGCCGTGTTGGTTGAGCAGGTTTTGAAATCCTCTGTTGTCCGGCAGGCTTTGAACCATATCTTGGATGTGCTGATCGTACTTGTTGCCGAACCTGGCCCGGATGTCGTCGATGTCCATCTTGATGGCCTCATCGATTCTGCCTTGGTCGATGAGGGCTCGCTGCTGGGCCTGCCAGGCTTTGGCCTCCCGGCTGCTCCCGGTACTCGACACATCGCGGTGATCGGGTCGTTCCATCCGGATGGCTGGCCCCATGTGTTCGGTGAGCCGGGGGTCTGCGAGGTGCTTGTACGCCGACTTGGCGGGGATGTGGTTGATTTCGTTCCCGGTACGTGCTGGCTGGAGTGCTCCGTACCAGCCTCCCTTATCTGTGCACGGGGAGAGTCCCAGCAGGTCGAAGCCAGCAGTGGGATTGTCTACGTAAGTGTGGTGATTTGGGGCAGGGAGGAGACCAAGGGGATCTGGGCTTAGGTAGCGCGCTGCAGTTGGGTCGTAGTAACGGTGAGCGTTGTAGTGGAGTTGGGTTTCGGTGTCGAAGTACTGGCCCGGGAAGCGGATGGGGGTATAGGCGGTGGCGTCTCGGTTCCAGGCGGTGGTGCCCCAGAGGGTCGTGCGGGCCTGCCAGGCAATGCAGCCGGAGGTGTCGAAGAGTTCGGTGGGGGAGCCGACTAGGTCGGTAGTAATGGCAAAGAAGCGTTGATCTATTACCTGTTGAGGGGAAATGGCCAGGGCAGTGGTTCTGCGTTCGGTTTGAGTTAGGGGGGAGAGGCCCTGGTGGTCCCAGGTGAGGGATAGGGCTTCCTGGCGGTGTGGCGCGTGGGTTGTTTGTTCGGTGAGGTTAGGGCCGTCCCAGGTGAAGTCTGTTTGCTCGACAACTGCTTCGCCCTCGGAGGCGAGCCGTCGTTTGGATATTCGACGGCCGAAGGGGTCGTAGAGATAGCGCCAGGTGGTGCTGTCGGGGGTGATGACCGAAGTGAGACGGTCTTCGGGACTCCAGGTGTAGTGCCAGGTGCCAGGTTTGCGGGAGATGCGGGTCTTCTGGCGGAGGGTAACGCGGCCGAGCGCATCGTGTTCGAAGCGGATGCGGCCGGCTCGGGAAATGTTGGTGCCGGTGTAGGCGCGGTCGCCTCGGGCTGAGGGGTTGGGGTGGTGGTCGGGCCAGGTGGCATGAGTTTGGTTGCCGGCTTCGTCGTAGGCGTAGGTCTCGGTCCAGTCGGTGGCCTGGACTGCGATAACGCGGCCGGCGCGGTCAAGGTCGAAGGTGCGGCGGCCCGTGTGGGAGTCCTGGATCGCGGTGAGGTGGCCGTCGGGGCGGTAGGTGTAGGCGCGGTCGAGGACCTTCTGTACCTCTGCAGCGGCGGTGCGGGGTGTTTGGGCGGTGCCGGTACCGACTGTGGTGAGCGACTGGGCGGCCAGGCGGCCGCTGGGGTCCCAGGTGTGGGCGAGTTGGAGTGTGTCGCCGATGGTGCGGGTGAGTTCTTGGCCGGCTGCGTCGTGGTCGAAGGTGAGGACGTGGCCGGCGATGTCCATGGCGGTGCGGTTGCCGGCGGCGTCGTAGGTGTAGGTGGTGGTGTGGCCGGTGGGGGTGGTGCGGGAGGTGCGGCGGCCCAGGGCGTCGTAGGTGAACGTCATGGTGCGGCCGTTGACCGATTCGGCAGTGACACGGCCGAGGACGTCGCGGGTGTAGGTGACCGTTGCGTCCGGGTTGGCTGCTTGCTTCAGGTTGCCGGCGGAGTCGTGTGCGTAGGTGGTGATGAGGCCTGCGGCGTCCTTGGTCGTGATGCGGCCGAGGGTGTCGCGGGTGTAGGTGGTGACCTCGTCGAGGGCGTTGGTGCGGGTGGTGAGTTGGCCGGCGGGGTCGTGGGTGTAGGTGAGGGTGCGGTCGTCGAAGTCGGTCTCGGAGGCCAGGCGGCCTGCGGGGTCGTAGGCGTAGTTCCAGGTCAGGCCCTGGGGGTTGGTGACCTGGGTGAGGCGGAGTTCGGTGTCGTGGGTGAACTCGTGGCGGACGCCGTCGGGGTCGGTGCGGGCCGTGAGCAGGTCGAAGTGGCCGTATTCGTAGTGGGTGGTTTGGCCGATGGCGTCGGTGTGGGTGAGGCGGTTGCCCTCGCCGTCGTAGGTCCATTCTTCGGTGGCGCCGGTGGGGTCTATTCGGGCGGCGAGTTTGCCTTCCGGTGTCCACACCATGTGGGTGGTTTCGCCGAGGGGGTTGGTGACGGAGGTGGTCCGGCCGAAGGCGTCGCGGCGGTAGTGGGTGGTGGCGCCCAGGGGATCGGTGACCGAGAGCGGCAGGCCGGCCTCGTTGCAGTAGAGGCGGGTGGTGTTGCCGAGGGCGTCGGTGATGGAGGAGACGTGGCCTCGGGTGTCGTGGGTGTAGGTGGTGGTCGCGCCCAGTGGGTCCGTCGACGAGGTGCGGTTGCCGGTGGCGTCGTAGGTGTGGGTCCAGGTGGTGCCGTCCGGGCCTGTGGCGGTGACGGGGTGGCCGTCGGGGTCGTAGGTGGTGGTGGAGGTGGAGCCGTCGGGGAGGGTGACGGTGACCGGGCGGCCGTCGTCGTCGTAGTCGATGTGGGTGGTGCGGCCCAGGGGGTCGGTGGTGGAGAGGATGCGGTGTGCCGCGTCGCGGATGGTGCGGGTGGTGGCGCCGGTGGGGTCGGTGGTCGCGACGATGTGGTGGTGGTCGTTGACCTGGTGGGTGGTGAGTTGGCCCAGGGAGTTGTAGTGGAGGTTGGTGCGTAGGCCGGATTCCGGGTCCGGCTCGCCCCAGGTGAAGTTGCCGCGGAGGTGGCCTTCGATGCCGCCCTGGGAGATGCAGCGGTCCTGGTCGTCGTAGACGTAGTGGTAGCTGCTGTTGTTGGTGTCGGTCCAGGACGTGATGCGGGCGGCTTCGTCGTAGGTGAAGCGGAGGGGGAGGCCGGAGGAGTTGGTGACGGATACCAGGTTGCCCGTGTCGTCGTAGCCGTACGTCTTCAGGAGCTGGTCGGTGCCGTCGGGGGCCGCGCCGGCGAGGTGGAGGGCGGTGATGCGGCCCTCTTCGGTGGTGAGGAGGAGGCGGTAGCCGGCGCTGTGGGTGAGGGCGGTGGGGGTGCCGTCTTCGGTGTAGTCGAAGGTGATGTGGTTGCCGCGGCGGTCGGAAATCTCGTCGAGGACGGCGAGGTTCTCGGTGTAGGTGGTGAAGTAGCGGCGGGTGCCGGTGGCCCGGTCGGTGAGGAGGTAGTCGCCGTCGGGGGTCAGTTCGAGGGGGGCGCCGTCGCCCTCGACGGGGTGGGTGGGGACGCCGACGGCAGGGTGGGGGTAGAGGAGGAAGTTGCCCTCTTCGCCGATGAGGATGACGCCCTCGGAGTCGATCTCCAGGCGCTGGTCGACCGTGGACATCCAGGTCGGGCCGAACCAGCGGCCCTGGCGGTAGGACGACTCGAAGGTGCGGGAGAAGGTCAGGGGCAGACTGCCGGGGAGGGTGATGTCGGTCTGCGGCAGGTGCATCCGGCCGGTGGCCATGTCGATGGGGTCGCTGCCGAAGATCTTGCAAGCGGCGATACGGGCCCGGTCCCGGACGGTGATCTTGCCGCCGTTCTTGGCGGCGTGCCGCGCCCACCCCTCGGCGACATTCTTCGCGGTCGACTTCGCCGCTCCCTTGGCCAGTCCCCCCGCGCCCTTGCCGCCGATGGCGTTGACGACCAGGGCCCCGAACGCGTCGCCGGGGTCGCTGCCCCAGCCGGAGCCGAGCATGCCCTTCGCCGTGTCGATGGGGTGGAGCGGGGCCTGGGCCAGGCCCATGAGCATGGTGGAGGCGTTGTTGGCGAACTTCCAGGGGTGGGTGATGTTGTAGGGGTCCAGTGGGTTGACCGTCCGGGCCAGCTTGATGGTCTCGGCGCCGGCCTTGAGGGCGCCGCCGACCATGTGCGCGTTCTGGAGGACGAACGCCTTGCCGCCGTCGGTGAGGGCCGCGCCCGCGAGGTCGGTGAAGGCGGGCTTGTCGGGGGCGTGGGCCAGGGCGCCCTTGATGGCGTTACGGGCCCGCTCGGCCGCTTCGTCGCGCTGGCTGCGGGCGGTCTTGAGCATGTCCTGGGCGGCCTCGCGGCCCTCGGCGCCCGGGTCTGCGTAAGCACCGGGCTTCTGCGGCTGCGCGCCGGGGTTCTGCCCGTTCTCGACGGCCGAGTTGTAGGTATCGACCTGCGCGTTGTACGTGTCGAGCTTGGACTTGTAGGCGTCCAGGGAACGCCGGGTCGCCTCCGTCGCGTTGCGGTACTTCTCGATGGCGTCGGCGGCCTTGCCCTGGGCCCAGGACACCGTTTCCGCATAGGACTTCAGGGCCTTGTAGGCGTCGTCGCAGGCGTCGGCGGCGTGCATCCACTGCTTGGGGTGCATGTCGAACTTCTCGCGGAAGGCGTCGGCGGCCTTGCCGCTCCAGTGCTGGTGCGAGCCGATCTTGCGCATGCCCTCGGCGACCCGGTCGAAGGCGGCGGAGAAGTCCTTGAGGTGGGACACCGTTTCGTTGATCTTCGCGACGTCGCCGTGGATGAGTTCCTTGGGATCCTCGGATTCGCCGAGTTGGCGTTCGTCGACGTGTGCGCCCAGGGCACCGGCCACGTCGGCGCCGGCGGAGCGGACCGCGTGTCCGGCGTCGTCCAGGCCGACGGTCTCCAGGGTGTCACCGGCCAGGTCGGAGCCGTGCTCGGCCAGTTCGCCCGCGCCGCGCTCGACGGCGTCGGTGAACTTGCTCGCGCCGTCGCCGATCGCGTTCAGACCATCGCCGAGCCAGTTCACTTGCCCTCACCCCTCTGACCCTGCGAACCCTTTGGCTCCTGGAACTCCGTGGTGACCTCGTCACGATCGTCGAAGGGGTGCTTCACCCGGTCGGGGATCGACTGGACGTCCTGGCCGAGCTTGTCGGCCGTCTGCAGCATCCGGTCACGGGACTCCAACGACTCCGCGGACGTCGGGTCGAAGTCGACGTTGAAGGGGTTGTCGGCGGCTATGTCGCCCCAGGACGTCTTGTGCAGCTGCTCGGCCGTCTTGGACGGGTCGCCGATGGCGGCGTTCGCGGTCTGCTTCAGCGCGTCCGAGACGTACTGCTCCTGCTCGTAGTAAATGCCGGCGGTCAGGCCCAGCTTTTTGGAGAATTGGTTGGCGTCCTGCATCAAGCTGCGGACGCCCCAGCCCCAACGGTCACAGAAGGACTCCAGGACGGCGGCCAGGCCGTCGTCACCGCATTCCATGTTGTCCAGGGACAATTTGTCGAAACCGCGGCCAAGTTGGGCTTCCACGTCAAAACCCAGCTCTTTGAGTTCGGCCGTCGCGGCCTTGATGCCTTTCGTGAGCTGCTCGAAAGCCTCGGGCTCAAGCTGGTACCCACTCCCGCCTATCAGGCCCATTGCTGCGCTTCCCCCCTGTGCGGCGCGAAGTCGTCCGACCCGTCACCCGTTGATACGTCGATGGCCGCGCTGTCGGGGACGATCCCGGCGACCGGCGGGAACAACGCGCCCTGCTCGCTACCGGCGTCCAGGGCCACCCCCGTAGGGCCCTCGATGTCAGGAATCAGCACGTCAAGGACGCGGGCGCCGGACACCGTGACGTACTGCCACTCCGCGCCGGGCTCACTGCCGCGGGAGAGCGCGAAGCGCGAGAGGGCGTCCTCGTCGGTGAAGGCGTACAGCCAGCGGATGCCGTCCGACTCCGTCGAGAGGAGGGTGTCGTTGACCGTCGGAATCAAGACATGAGTGCGGCGGAATTCGCCCACCAACGCGGCTGGATCCGGCTGTCCCGCGTGAATTGCCGCTACCTCTTCGGCCAAAGACATGGTGGTCCGGCCCCTCCCCCGATTCCCGATTCCCCGCTCAACTGTTCCACCAACTCTGGCATACGGCACTGACAACGCCGCCGGGGACACGAGGAGGAAAAACCGGCCGTCGGTTCTTTTTGTTTTCAAATAAAGGTGGGATGGGGAGGCAAATAGGGCGAGTTGGGATGGGATGGTGATTTCAGGCGGGAATGGCGGAGGCTATGACGGCTTGCTGCGGCCCGCCATGGCCTCGTTCTCGATCGCCCTCAGGCGTCCCCGAGCAGGTTCCGCGCAATGGCGTCGTTCTGGCGGAAGTACACGGCGTCGGTTCCCGGGCGGGGGAACTGGGCCGGGCCGGCGATGATGCGGTCCGTGTGCTCGGCGCCTTGTGCGTCGACGGGGTGGAGGTCCGCGCCGGAGAGGTGGAGTTGGCCGGTGGGGGTGCCGTCCGGGGTGCGGGCCGGGACGAGTTCGCCGCGGGAGGTCAGGACCCGGAGGAGGGGGTCGGCGGGCCGGGTGAGGTCGGGGGCCGCCAAGCGCGCGTCCAGGAGGATCGCCGCCTCGTGGACGGTGCCGGGGAGGGCGGGGCTGGTCGCCCGGAAGAGCGCGGGTGTCCCCGACAGGCCCGGTTCGGCGACCTCCACGCGCATGTCGGGCCCCACGAACGTCACCACCCCCGCCTCGGCGAGCGCCAGGAGTTGTTCGGCGCGGAGGGGCGGGGGGCCCGAGCTGAGGTAGGCGCCGAGAGTGAACTTTGCCAGGGCGTCGCCTACTTGGTCGGGCGGGAGGTCGCCGGAGCGCCATAGTTCCTCGATGACCGTGCCGAGTCGTGCGAGCGCGTCGACCAGGGCGGTGGCGACGCCGCGCGCGGGTCCCGTACGGCTGCGCAGGACCGCGGTGAGGTGGGCGTGCAGGTGGCGCTGGAGGGCGGCGGTGTCGGGGAAGGTCAGGCCGTCCAGGGGGGCGGTCAGGCGCTCCAGGTCGAGGCGGTCGGCCGGGTCGGGGACCGCCTCGCGGGCGAGTTTGGCCAGCCGTTCGGCGTCGGTGAGCAGCAGCGCGTACTGGGCGTCGAAGTCGTCCCAGGTCATACGGGTGCGGTCGGGCCGTTCGGCGAAGAGGGCGCGGTAGTGGCACCAGGCCGACTCGGCCAGCACCAGCGGCCAGACGTCACGGCTGAAGGAGGCCCCGGGACGGGCGAGCAGGGCGCGGCAGGCGTCGAGGGTGGCGAAGCGCAGGGACGGCGGGACCGGAGCCGCCGAGGGCGGGGCGGTGGGCGCCGGTTTCGGGGGGAGCGGGACGCCGCGACGGGAGCCCGCGTGGAGGCGGGGCTCGTGGCCGGACGGCAGATAGCGCAGACGGCCGTCGGGGGTGCGGTCGTAGCGGCCGCCGCGGCCCTCGGTCAGCAGTGCCAGGCAGTCGATGAAGACCAGGCCCAGGCCGCGGACGAGGACCGGTGCGCCGGGCGGTATCCGGTCCAGTGCGGCGGGGTCGGCGGGGCCGGGGCCGATGCGGGTCAAGCCGGGTGGGGCGGGTTCGGCGAGGGCCTGGGTATGGCCCTGGGCGAGGACCACCCGGTCGGCGAGGAGGGGCGGCCGGCCGGAGTCGAGGATCACCTGCTGGCGTCGGCCGGAGGGCGAGTTCCCGTCCGCGTCGGTACGCCGTAGGTCGACCGCGCGTGCACGGTGGACGAACAACCGGACGGACGCGGGCAGGTCGCGGGTCACCGTTGCGAAGAAGTGGCGCAGGTAGCGGCCCTGGTCGCGGCGGGCGGCGTAGGCGCCGTCGTGCAGCGGGGCGTCGAGCCAGCCGGCGGTGGTGGGGCCGGGGCGCGGCGGTCCGGCGCAGGTCACGCTCCGGTCGGGGTACATGGTGACGTGTTCGGCGGCGGAGTTCATCCACAGCAGGCCGGGCTGGTCGGTGCGCCAGGTGCGGCCGGCGCCCGGGGGGTACGGATCGACGATGTGCAGGTCCAGGGGACGGTCGCCGTACAGGGCGGGGACGTTGGCGAGGATCCGCTCGACGATGGAGGCGCCGCGGGGGCCGCAGCCGATGACGCAGAGGGAGCGGGCGGGGGAGCGCGGCACGGAACGGGGCCGGCCCGGGGAGCCGTTCGATCGTCCGGTGTTCAACTGGCCTCCGTCCGTACGGCGCTTGCGTTCTCCCTCCCGAACAACACAGGGCCCGGTGGCCCGCGCCGAGGCACGGGACCACCGGGCGCCGTGTCAGCAGCCGGTGCTGACGGTGGAGCCGAGCGCCTGGGCCTCACGCTCGCCCGGCACCTCCAGGCCCTGAAGGTCCATGATGGTCATTGACGACACCTCCCTTCCGTTGTCCGGTCCTGATGTGTACCGTGCGTACTGGACACCGAACTCGGTGTCAGCAGCCGCCGCTGACGGTGGAGCCGAGCGCCTGAGCGTCACGCTCGCCCGGCACCTCCAGACCCTGAAGATCCATGATGGTCATTGACGACACCTCCCTCCGGGGATGTGGCAGTGACGGTGGACAGCGGTACTGACGTGCCAGGTGCCGTTGCGGGACACCTGGAGCCCCGGGCCCGTGCACAGCGGTGCACGGGCCGCCGGGCGCCGCGTCAGCAGCCGGTGCTGACGGTGGAGCCGAGCGCCTGGGCCTCACGCTCGCCCGGCACCTCCAGACCCTGAAGATCCATGATGGTCATCTACGACACCTCCCTTCCGTCGTCCGTAGTGGCCGCCGCCCCGGACGGGGCGGTGGTGGCGCGTTCCGGGACGGCCGAGTGAACGGCCGCGGCGGACCGCGGGTCGGTGAGGAACGGGAGCAGTTCGGTGCCCCGTTCGGCGGCGGCGAGGGCCAGCAGTACGCCGGCCCCGCCGGTGGCCACGTCCATGGAGATCCGGGCCCGGCCGTCACAGGGGAAGACCGTCGCGCCGTTCAGCGTCATGGCGTGCTGGTGGAGATTGGTCAGATGGCGCCGCAGGTGCCGCTCGGCGGTCGCCGCGGGCAGCGGTACGTGCTCGCGCAGGGTGGCCAGGGCGCCGATCAGTCCGGCGCGGCCGCCCCACAGGCCCGATTCGATGGTGAAGTCGCAGGAGCAGGCGCGCAGCAGGCCCGGCAGGGCCTCGTGGAGCCGCGCGTCGTCGCGGTGGCGCAGGAGTTCGGCCGCCACCAGGGCGATGCCCGCGCTGCCGTTGTCCAGGTAGGGCAGCAGACGGAATCCCTCGTCGACGTGGAGGGTGTCCTGCGGGCCCGGCGCGCAGCGGTCCAGGTCGCGGTGGACGGCGCGCAGCGCCTCGTCCAGGAGGGCCGGGTCGCCGGTGGCCTGATGGGCGCGGAGCAGGAACAGCGCCGGTCCCGACCAGCCGTACATCAGCCCGGCGGCGTGGGTGGAACCGCGTCGGCGCTTGCGCTCGACGGGTTCGCGGCGGGCCGCGGTGAGCCGTTCGGTGACGCGGTCGGCGAGGCCGAGGGCCTGCCGGCGCAGGGCGTCGTCGTCCAGGGCGTCGGCGAAGTGCAGCAGGTTCAGGCCGACGCCGGACAGGCCGCGGTAGAGGCTGGGGCAGTGCCGTACGGGGAGCCGGTCGGCGGCCCGGTCGAGGGCGCGCAGGGCCGCCTCGTCCTCGCCCAACTGCCGCAGGACGTAGGCGATGCCGTGCAGTCCGTCGTAGAAGCCGGTGCGTTCGGCGGGGACCCGGTCGACGGCGGCGCGCAGCCAGGCCGCGCCCTCCTCGTCGTGCTCCCCGAGGACGGTGTGCCGGGCCCACAGGACACCGGCCGCGCCGTGTGCGAAGCCCGCGCCGCCCTCGGCGAACTGGGCGAAGTCGCCGGGGTAGAGCCGGTCGGTGCGGTGCGGGGTGGCGGCCTCGCGCAGCCCGCGACCGATGGAGGCCAGCACGTCGGGTGGCGGGAACGGGCCTTGGACGCTGCGGATCTTCGCGGTGGTGTTGTCGTTGGGGGCGAGCTGCGGGGCCAGCCGGGACACCAGGTGGCCGGGGAGGCCGAACCGCCGTGCCGCGGTGTCGAGCAGCGCCGGCACCTTGTCGGGGGCCAGGCCGCCGAGCGCGGCGAGCGGCAGGAACAGCCACAGCGCGATGGCGGCCAGCGCGTAGTGGTCGCCGTCCGTACCGGTGGCGTCGGCCCGGTGGAAGCCCGGGGCGCCGAGGCTGCTGGGGGTGGCCCGGTCGACGGCGTCGGCCACCTCGAAGTCCAGGAGGACGGGGATGTCGCCGGGCTGGATGATGAAGTTGCCCGGGTGCAGGTCGCCGATGCGCACGCCGCGTCCGTGCACCGAGGCGATCAGCGCCTCGATCCGGCCGAACAGGGCCAGGGCGCGGTCGCGGTGGGCGGCCACGGCCGCCTCGTCGGGCTCGGGAACGGTCAGCGGGTAGATGCCGGCGAGCCAGGACTGGAAGTCCTGCCCCTCGATGTCCTCCAGGACCAGGAACAGGTGGTCGCGGACCTGGAGGGTGCCGAAGGTGCGCGGGATGCCGGGCAGTCCGGCCAGCTTCGTCAGGATGCGGTGCTCGTGGGCGAGCCGGCTGACCGCGTCCCGGCCGACACCGTCCGTACCGGAGTAGGGCCGGCCCTCCTTGAGGACGACGCTGCGCTGTCCGGCGCCGAGGGCCTGGTCGCCGACCGGCTCGGCGCGGTAGACGCCGCCGCCGTGCGAGAAGTGCAGCGCCCCGGTGATCCGGTACGGGAAATCGTCCACGGTCTGGCGGGCGGCCAGCGAGTCCTTGAGGACGTCGGGCAGTGCGACCCAGTCCGGGGTGTGGAAGACGGGGGTGCGGCGGTCCGGCTCCAGGGAGCCGTCCGGGCGCCGCAGTGCGGTGACCAGGTCGCCGTCGACGTCTTCCGTGTAGAAGGTGCGGAAGCCTCCGTAGCGTACGTAGAGCGGACCCTGCCGGAAGCGCAGATCGGTCAGGACGTAGGGGCCGGGGCGGCCGCCGACGATCGCGTCCAGCCCTTCGAGGGTGCGGGCCAACTCGGCCTCGTCCGCCGGGTAGACGGTCAGCAGCTTGCCGGCGGAGGAGCGCTGGGCGTACTTGCGGCTCAGGGCGCGCAGGACGTTGGCGCTCTTGAGGTACTTGAAGGGCAGGCCGCGCACGGTGCAGTAGGCGGCGACGTCGGCGATGGTGCGGTGGGCGTCGTCGGCGGCCGCGCTGACGTGGATCTTCCAGCCCTGGTCGGGGAGTCGGTCCTCGGGCGGGCGGCAGAAGGCCCAGGCCTCGTTCTCGTCGTGCGTCCAGCCGTCGGGGAGGGGCGGGACGGGGAAGCGGGTGGCTTCCAGGTCCCAGTTGCCGGGCCAGTCGAAGAAGGTGCGGTCGGCCAGGGCGAAGCTCTCGGCGCCGTCTCTCATGCGGCACCTCGGGCGGATGCGGGGGCGTCGGCCTCTTCCAGGTAGGCGCTCAGCGCGGTGCGGCGGCCGGCGGTCGACAGGTGCTCGGCCAGGATGGCGCGGGCCTGGGTCTTGTCGTCCTCGGAGACGAAGTCGTCGAGCCCGACGTTCAGTACGCGGTTGTCGTCGCTGGGCTTGAGCGAGGCGTAGTGCTCGTCGCGGAGCAGGCCCCACACGATCGCGTCGTGGTACTGGCCGTCGAGGTAGCAGTGGTCGCGCAGGATGCCCTCGACCGTGAACGGGGTCTTGGTCATCAGCCGGATGATGCCCTTGTTGTAGCCGGCGGTGGTGACCTGCACCCGGTGCGCGTCGAGCTGGTGGAAGAGGTAGTCGACGAGCAGTACCACGGCCTCCGCGCCGTAGCCGCGGCGCCACAGTTCGGGGGAGCCGATCGCGCCGCCGACGGTGAAGCCGCCGATCCGGCCGGAGCGCTGGTAGCTGACGGTGCCGATGCGTTCGCCGTCCTTCGTGCGGATCACCAGGTGGTGCACCCGCCCCGAGCGGTTGGCCTGCTCGACCTCGGCGGCGCCCAGCAGCTCCCAGTCACCGCTGAGCACGGCGGCCGGCGAACCGGGCCGCAGCCAGGAGGCGATCGCGGCCCAGTCGTCGTCGCCGGGCCATTCCAAGGTCACCAGTCGTCCCTGCACGGTGCGTCTACCTCCTCGGTGGTGTCGTGGATCTCGGTGTTGTGGATCTGGGGGTCGTGGGTCTGGGGTCGCGGTGCGGCGGGCGCCGCGGGCCTCATGCGGTGTGGCGCTTCAGTACGAGGACGGCGTTGTGGCCGCCGAATCCGAACGAGTTGCTCAGCACCACGTCGCCGTCCCAGTCGCGGGCGCCTTTGACGACCAGGTCGAGGTCTTCCTCGTCGGGGTGGTCGCAGTTGCGGATCGGTGGGATCCGGCGGTCCCGCAGCGAGAGCACCGCGGCGGCGGCCTCGGCGGCACCGGAGGCGCCGAGCATGTGCCCGGTCATGCTCTTGACGGCGGTGACCGGCGTACGGCGCAGGTGGTCGGAGCCGAACACCTCGCGCAGGGCGGCCGCCTCGATGCGGTCGTTGAGGACGGTGCCGGTGCCGTGCGCGCTGATCTGTCCGACGTCCTCGGGGGCGCAGCCGGCGTCGTCGAGTGCGCCGCGCATCGCGCGCACGGCGCCGGCTCCGGTGGGGTCGGGGGCGGTGGCGTGGTGGGCGTCGGTGGTGGCGGCGTAACCGGCCACCTCGGCGAGGATCCGTGCGCCGCGGCGTTCGGCGTGCCCGGCCTCCTCCAGGGCGAGGACGGTGGCGCCGACGGACATCACGAAGCCGTCGCGGTCCCGGTCGAAGGGCCGGCTGGCGCCTTCGGGGTCGTCGTTGCGGCGGGAGAGGGCCCGGGCGTTGGCGGTGCCGGCCAGGTCGACGGCGGTGAGCGAGTCGTCCGTGCCGCCGGCCAGCGCGAGGTCGGCGCGGCCGCTGCGGATCAGGGCGGCCGCCTCGCCGATGGCCACCGCTCCGGTGGCGCAGGCCGCGGAGACCGCGTGACTGGGGCCGGCGATCCCGTACTTGATGGACAGCAGGCTCGTCGGGTGGTCGATGGCGGTGAGGACCGAGTGGTACGGGGAGACGCGGCGCGGGCCGTGCTCCTTCAGTACGTCGTACTGCTGCTGGATCGCGGGGGCGGCGCCGTAGCCGGAGCCGATGACCGCGGCGAAGCGGTACGGGTCGATGCCGGCCGGCGGTTCGAGGCCGGCGGCGCGCAGCGCCTGGGCCGCGGCGACGACCGCGTACTGGGTGAAGGCGTCGCTGCGCCGGGCCTCCTGCGGGGTGAGGTGGCCGGTCGTGTCGAATCCGGTGAGGTCACCGCCGATACGGACCGGGAGGCCGGAGGCGTCGAAGCGGGAAAGGGCGCGTACCCCGCTGCGGCCGGCGAGCAGAGCGGCCCAGAAGTCCGCGGTGGTGTTTCCCACGGGGGACACCACGCCGCAGCCGGTGACGACAACGCGCCGCCGATCCGTGCGTAACTCCATGAAACCCGCCTCCTGATTTTCAGCCCCTGTTGTCGCTCCGGGGCGTCCTCATGACCAGAAACATGACAGGAGAGTCATTGGCCTGTCAACAGGTTGGCGCGGGAAGAGTCAGGCGAGCGCTCTCATCGGAGACATGGCGCAGGTGACAACCAGGCCGCACACCAGCGAAAACGCTCTCAGGAGCGTGACTTGCAGAGTCATGAAAATTGACTATGGGGTGCGTGGAGGAGGGGCCGAGGGGCCGGTCGGGCGGCCGAGGGCGGGGCCCGTCGCCGCCTGAGCGCCCGCCCGGGTGGCGGCCGGCGGGCGGCCGGTGGGCGGCCGGTGGGCAGCTGTTGGCGGCCGGTGGCGGTTGACGCCCAGGCCCTTCGTCGGCGCCCGTCGCCCCCCGGCAGGGCCCGGTGTACATAGAAAGTGACAGACGGCGGGGCGGAAAGTGCCTACCTGCGGATGATCCGAATGCCCCGGTCGGCCGGGACGCTGGTCCGTACAACCGGCTCCGCCCGCTTGTGCGGGGCCCCGCCTCAAGGGACGAGGGAACTGATGAAGGGTATTGCGGTAGGTATTGTTCTGGCGATCGTCGGCCTGATCATGTGGCTGACCACAAAGGAAGTGGAGACGCCGTACGTCTCGCTTTCCAAGGTCGGGCTGGTGCTGGCGATCGTCGGTGGCGCGGAGGCCTTGTTCGCGCTACTGGGACTGGGAAAGAAGGCCAATAAGTAATTGCGCATTGCGCGCAATCACGGCATTTGCGTCGCCTGGGCACGTGGGGCCGGGCGGTCGTCAGCCCCGCTTTTCGAGGAGGTCCGCCAGCCGTTCCCGGGCCCGCTCGGCGTGCCGGTACGCCTGGGCCCGGCGGAACAGCTCCGCGGAATACCGGAAGTGCCCGGCCGCCCTTTCCCGGTCCCCCGCCCGCTCACACGCCGCCGCGATCTCCAGGAGCGCGGCGGCCTTCTCATGACTGCGGCCGGTGTCGGGCAGCGCGGCCACCTCCTCGCCCAGCTCCGCCAGCCGGCCCCGGTCGCCGGCCGCCTGCGCACCCACCGCCTGCGCGGTCGTCAGCCACAGCGGGAAGCCCGGCTCCTGCGCCACCGAGGCGACGACCAGGCCGCGTTCGACGATGCCGCGGGCCGCCGCCGTCTCACCGCGGTCCAGCAGCAGCAGGGCGTAATGCCCGTTGATCTTCTCCCAGAGCGGGAAGCCGGCGGCCGGGGTGACCCGGCGGGCGCACTCCCCCAGCAGCGCCGCGGCGCGCTCCGCCTCGCCGCGGTCGCGCAGGTCGAGCGCCCGGTGCAGATCGATGACGGCCCGGGGCCCCGGGAACACGCCGTCCGCCGGGGGCCGGCCGTGATCGGTGTCGGGCGCCCAGTCGGGGCAGCCGCTCCAGTAGGCGCAGCGGGTGAGCACATCGAGGACGAGCAGCGAGTGGAATCCGGTGCCGGGGTGCCGGTCGGCGCATTCGAGGGAGCCGGTGAGCGCGTAGCGCAGACCGTCCTGGACCCGGCCGGCCGACTCCAGCAGATCCGCGAGCGCGATCAGCGCCCGCAGCCGGGCCTCGGCGTACGGCGCGGGGGCGAGCGCGTCCAGCATCCGCAGCAGGACCTCGGCGCCCTCGTCGGCGCGGCCGAGGGTGCCCAGTATTTCGGCAATGGCGAGCTGCGCCTCGGTGAATACGTCGTCCTGCCGGCCGGCCGGATCGCTCTCGGCCAGTGCGCGGAATTCCGACAGCGCGCCCTCGGCGTCGCCGCCCTCCCATTGTCGGCGGGCCGCCACCAATCGTCCGACCAGGTCGAGCCTGCGCACCCGGCCGGGGCTTTCCACCGGCTCACCGGCCGCGGATATTTCGTCCACGCCGACCCCGAGGCGGGCCGCCAGGATCTTGAGTGCCCGGCCGCTGGGAATGCGCTTACCGCGTTCGACGAGCGAGATGTAGCTGGACGACATTTCGGACCCGGCAAGGTCGTGCTGTGTCATTCCCGCGCTGACCCGAAGCTCTTTGATTCGCCGCCCGGTATCCGCCAGCTCAGGCATTCGACAAACCCTCCGGATTTCAACGGTGGATGACTCCTGCCGGCTGCACCAAATCGGCGAGTCACAATGAGTGCTGGGCACTTTACCAACGAGTCAAGAAGAAGTCGACCGAAGTTTTGATTCCTTCACCGGTCTTCACCCGGGCTACCGAGATCATTTCGTCGACAGGATCGGGACCGGAAAACCGGCCGTCGAGTACACCGAACTGTGTGCGCCGGATCCCGGTGTCAACCTTTCGATGTACTACCCCACGGCGATGTCCGGGCCCGCCCTGACGTGGTCGGATGAAGTCCTCACCACCCCTTCACCGCCGGACCCTGCGGAGGCACCATCCATGACGCAGCCCCAACGCCCCGATCTGCACAAGGATCCGGCCTCCCCGCCCGCCACCGGCACCTCGTCGCGCGCGGTGCTGGCCTCGGACGCCGAGCGCGAGGACATGGTCGAACGGCTCAGGGAGGCCACCGCGGAGGGCCGGTTAACCCTGGAGGAACTGGCCGAGCGGTCCGAGGCGGCGTATCTGGCGCGCACCCGCGAGGAGTTGCTGTCCATCGGCGAGGACCTGCCGCATGTGACGCCCCCGGAGTCGGCCGGCTCCGCGACCGGACAGCGCACCTTCCGCGCCCTGTTCGGCGACCTCGTCCACCACAGCCCCTCGCTGGAGCACGGCGTCGAGGCCACCGCGGTCTTCGGTGATGTCACCCTCGACCTGTGCGCCTCCCCGGCGCCACCGACCGGCGAACTGACCATCCATGCCCGCGCGTTGATCGGCGATGTGCATCTCCTCCTCCCCGAGGGCGTACGGGTCGAGATGAACTGCGGCAACGTCTTCGGCGATGTGCGCGATCTGACCCGGGCGCACTCCGGCCCGGAGGCCGTCACTCCGCGCGTGCGGATCACCGGCTCCGCCGTCCTCGGCGACATCGTCGTCGCCCACCCCAGCTCCGACCGGCGCACGTACTGGCAGAAGTGGCTCGCCGAGCGCCGCGGCCGAGTGGCCTGACCGGAGGGGAAGCCGTGACGTCGTATCGAGCCCGGCCCCGCATCGCGCCGCCGGCGGACCTCGCCGACGAGGGCCGGATCGGCCTGCGGGCCACCGCCCGGCACACCGGCGCGCTGGTCCGCCGCAATCTCCTGCAGATCCGGCAGAACCCGGCGTCGATGACCGACGCCCTGCTGATGCCGATCGTGCTGACGGTGCTGTTCGTCTTCGTCTTCGGCGGTTCGATCGGCGGATCCCGCGCGCAGTACACCGCGTTTCTGATGCCGGGGCTGATGGTCATCCTCGGGATGACCATCGCGATGGCCGTCGGCCTCGGCGTCAACGACGACTTCCGTACGGGCGTGATGGACCGCTTCCGTACGATGCCCATCGCCCGCTCCTCGGTGCTGCTGGCCAAGGTGGTGGTGGAGACCGGCCGGATGCTGGTCGCCATCGCGGTCCTGCTGCTGGTCACCGCGGTGCTCGGCTTCGACTTCAGCGGCCGCTGGCCGGGCGTACTGGCCGCGATCGCCCTGACCGCCGTCTTCGGCACCTCGCTGGTCTGGATCTTCATGCTGCTGGGCCTGACGCTGCGCACCGCACAGGCGATCCAGGGCCTGTCGGTGCTGGTCCTGACGCCGCTGCAGTTCGGCTCCTCGATCTTCGTCTCGCCGGCGACCATGCCGGACTGGCTGCAGGCCTTCACCCGTATCAACCCCCTGACCCATATGGCCGACGCGGCCCGCGGACTCGCCTTGGGCGAGGGCCCGGTGGCCGGCCCGGTGACCTGGACGCTGGTGTGGTCGCTGGGCCTCACGGCGGCCACCGCGCCACTGGCCGTCGCCAAGTTCCGCACCAAGACCTGACACCGATCCGTACGGAACGTGGTGCATCCCCGTGCACGCCCCCGGCGTGGCACCCACCGTACGAAGAAGCCGTGACCCGGCCCCCTCCCGGCCACCCCCGGGCCAGAGGGAGCCGGGTCACGCGAACATCCGCCGGGCATCAGGGAATACCGCCCTTGCCCCCACACGTTGTGGCCCCGCAGGGGGCCCTCGCATCCCCTACGGGTTCCGTTCCCCCACACCCCAGGGGCTCCCCGCCCCCGCCCCCTCGAACGAGCCCCGCCCCCCGAGGGGAAGCCCCCTAGGGCTGTTCGCCCGCACGCTCCGGGAAGTCGCCCGCCGAACCGGTCATCCCCGGTGGGGTGTCGCTCAGCGCGACCGCCACCTCGACCACTGCGGTGGTCCCCGCGGCGACCCGGCGCCAGGCGTCCGCCAGCGCGGCGGGCAGTTCGTCGGCGGTCGTCACCCGGCGGTGGCCGAGGCCGTACGCGCCGGCCAGGCCCTCGGTGCCGGTGGGGCGGGGCGTGGTGAAGGCGAAGCGCGAGGCCGGGCCGGAGACGCGGTCGAGGTTGGACTGGAGCCAGCCGTAGCCGCCGTTGTCGAGGACGACGTAGAGGACGGCGGCGCCCGCGTCGGCGACGGTGGGCAGTTCGCCGCGGAACAGGTTGAACGCGCCGTCGCCGACCACCGCGACCACCGGCCGCCCGGCCGGCTCGGCCAGCCGTACGCCGACGGCGGCGGCCGCGCCGAAGCCCAGCGGCGTCTGCTCGCTGGGGACGACGGAGCCGCCGCCGGCGCCGAGCGCGTAGTGCGGGAAGAAGTACGACCACATGTCCTGCAGGCCGTTCTCCTGGACCAGGACCCGGTCGGCGGGCACGGCGTCGTCCAGGGCCGCCAGCACCCGGGCGACGGGCACGGTGCCCTCGGGCGCCGCCTTCGCGGCCGCCTCCGCCCGGTCGGCGGCGCGCCGCGCCAGCGCGGCCTTCGCCGTGCGGACCCGCTCCGGCCAGTGGCCACCCGGCCGGTGGCCGGCCAGCAGTTCCGTCCAGCCGTCCACGATCCGTCCGGCGTCCCCGAGGACATACGCCCCGGGCCGCTCCATGACCAGGCTCTCCTCGCCCAACACGGCTTGGACGACCGGGAGTTGTTCCGCGTCGTCCGGCCAGCCGAAGGTGGCGGTCTCCTCCAGGCGGCTGCCCAGCGCGATGACCAGACCGGCCTCGTGCCACAGGGCGTCCATCGGCGCGACGGTGTAGAGGCCGCTGACGCCGCAGTAGAGGGGGTGGTCCTCGGCGACGGTGCCACGGCCGGAGGCGGTGGTGAAGATCCCGGCGCCGAGCCGCTCGGCGAGCCGCTCGATGCGGCGGCCGGTGTTGCGGTGCCGGGCGCCGCCGCCGACCAGCAGCAACGGCCGTTCGGCGGCGGCGATCCGCTCCGCGGTGGCGGCCAGCGCGACCGGGTCGGGGGCCGGTCGCTGGGGCGCGGCCGGGCGCCACGGCCCGCCGCGGGTGACCGGTTCCGCCGCGACCTGCTCGGCGAGCTCCAGGTAGACGGGCCCCGGGGTGCCGTTGACGGCGACGGCGGCGGCCTTCTCCAGCGCGGCGGGCAGCCGCTCGGCGTGGTCGACGCGGGTGGCCCACTTCACGTACGGGCGGACCGCGGTGAGCTGGTCCAGTTCCTGGAAGGCGCCGGTGCCCAGCCGGTCGAGCCGGGTGCCGTCGGCGATCAGGATCAGCGGCGCGGCGGCCGAGCGTGCCTCCAGGACGCCGGTGAGCGCGTTGGTCAGTGCCGGGCCCTTGCCGATGACGCAGACCCCGGGGCGGCCGGCGGCGAGCGCGTAACCGGTCGCCATGAACACGGCGTTGCGCTGGTCGCGGCAGAGCACCACGGCGGTGTCGGACCGCTCCAGCTCGCCGAGCAGTGCCATGTCGTCGCCGGGCAGCCCGAAGACCGCCGTGGTGCCGAGGTGGCGGAGGTGGTCGGCGATCGCGGCCCAGGCGGTGGGGTGGGTCGGTGCGGTCATCGGACGCCTCCCGGGCGGTGGGCGGCTACGGCCTTGGAGAGCAGTACGGGCTCGGCGTGCAGTTCCCGGCCGTCGGAGATGTAGTTGGCCATCCGGCCGTAGCCGCCGAAGGGGGCGTTGCCGTCGTCGATGGACATCAGGGTGGTGTCGAGGGTGACGGTGGTGCGCCGGCGCAGGGCCTCGACGAGGGCGGGGGCGTGGCCGTAGACGCTGGATCCCAGGGCGCGTTCGGTGAACATGCCGGTGGTGAGGGTCGCGGCGAGGGCGTCCTCGTCGCGGTAGCCGGCGACGTTGAAGATCGGGGCGAAGAACTCCGGTACGTGGGTGCGCGGGGTGACCTCCGTGCCGACGACGACGGTGGGGTCGAGGCGGCGGGCGCGGAAGTCGACGTGCCCGCCGTGCACGATCTCGCCGCGGTTGCCGGCGAGGAACTGCGCGCCGTCCGCCAGCGCGCTGTCGTAGAAGATCGGCCCGAAGTCGGCCTCGGGGTCGGTGTACGGGCCGTAGCGCAGGCCCTTGAGCTCCCTGACCAGGGCGTCGACGAACGGGTCGAGCAGCGACTCGTGGACGCTGAAGAGGTCCGGGCCCAGGCAGTCCTGGCCGGTGTTGAGGACCCGGATGGCGATCGCGTCGCGGGCCGCCTGCTCGGGGTCGGCACCGGGGGCGACCACGAACGGGTTGACGCCGGAGCCGAGGAAGACGAACAGCTGGCCGGGGGAGAGCTGGGCGCGGATCTGCTCGGCGTTGGCGTAGGCACCGGTGAAGACCACGACGTCGGCGGGGAGTACGTGGTCGTGCAGGAACGCGCGCTGGCTGGCGCCGGTGAGGGTGATCGGCAGGCCGTGCTGTTCGGCGAGCAGGGTGTGCAGCCGGTGCATCTGGTCCTTGACGCGGCTGGAGGGGCGGAAGACCAGGCGGTCGGTGTAGAGCGCGGGTACCAGGAGGTAGAGGGCGTAGGAGTAGAGGATGACGTTCGACGGCATGAAGGCGGCCAGGCGGGGGACCCGGCCGGGCCGGTGGGCGGCCACCTCGTCCAGGGCCCCGTCGAGGGTGGCGACGGTCGACTCGATCTCGTAGCGCGCGGCGCGGTGGGTGGAGATCTCGCACAGCAGGTCGTGCACGGTGCCGGTGTCGTTCACCAGGAAGTCCCGGACCCGGTGCACGGCCGCCGCACGTCGGCTGTCGATGCTGCCCTCCGGCTCGGCGGCCACGGTCGGCCATGCGGGAGCGGAGCTCATATGTCCCTCCTCGGGGCGTAGTCCATGGAGGGTCAGCGTCAGCCAATTGTCATTTATTGTCAAGCAAAGTCAATGCACTCGACTAGCCCCTGTGACAAGCGACGCCGGTCCTGGCCGCCGCCCGGCGCCCGCCACTCCCCCGATCTCCCTGCCCGAAGACCTCGAACGGGCCTCTCATCTGTCGCGATACCCACACCGAGGCAAGAGGAATGCCGACCTCCGGGCATGACAAAAAGTGACTCCTCGGCCGGGGGAAGGTCGCCCGTGCGCGCCCCCGCGCGGGCGCCCGATGAGTAGACTCCCCGTCATCTGGCTCCCTCCGTACGGAGCCGTCCGTAGACCGTCACTGTCCGTCCCCCCAACTCAACTGCGAGCGATTTTCTTGGTGATTGAGCAGCCTGCTTTCGGGAAGCGAGTGCGGGAGGTCCGGCGCACCCAGGGTCTGTCCCAGGGGGACCTCGCCGGGGACGATCTCTCCCCCAGCTATGTCTCGCTGGTCGAGAACGGCCGCAGAATCCCGAGCGCCAAGATCGCCCGATCCATCGCCGAACGGCTCGGCACGACGGTCGAGGCGCTCAGCGCCACCGAGGACGCCGGGGACCGGCTCGCCCAGCGCCTGGGCCTGGTCGGCGAGTTGGTGGCCGCCCGCGCCAGTTCGCTGGCCGGCGACTGGCCGGCGGCGCGGCGCCAGCTGGAGTCGGTGGTGGAGCAGGCCGGCGCCGATCAGGACGAGGTGCGCTGGGAGGCGCACTGGGAGCTGGCCGGCGTCCTGGGCCGGCTCGACGAACCGGAGCGCCATGAGGCCGCCCTGCGCCGGCTGCTGGACGACCCGCTCACCCGCTCCGCCCCCGTGCTGCACGCCCGGGTCGCCGTCGAACTCTCCCAACTGCTGCGCTCCGCGGGCCGCCTCTCGGACGGCGTGCGCTACGCGGAGGAGGCGGTGCGGGTCACCGGCGAGCTGGAGTCCGGCCGCCCGGAGCGGGCGCAGGCCAAGGTGGCGCTGCTGTCCGCGTCCGTCGACAGCGGGGAGTGGAACCGCGCCGAGCAGCTCGGGGCGGAGCTGGGCGAGGAGATCGCGGCCCTGCCGGCCGGTGAACTGCGGGCGAGCGCGCTGTGGGCGGTGGCCGGTGCGCGCTATCTGGGCGGGCACGCGGACCGTGCGCTGGAGCTGTTCGCCGAGGCGGAGCAGCAGTTGGCCGCGACGGACGGCGTACGCCTCCGGCTGCGACTGGCCCGGGCCCGTACGCTGCTGGCGCTCGCGGCGGGTCCGGCCGACGAGGCGGACGCCCTGATGGCGCGGGCCCGGCAGGCCGCGGCCCTGGTCGACACCCCGTCCGGCGGGACCTGGCTGGCCCTGCTGGAGACGGCCGCGGCGCTGCGCCACGACGACGCCATGGCGGCCGCCGGGCACGCCGCCTCGATCGACCTCGGCGCCGGTGGACTCCCGCCCCTGGACCGCGCCCGCTGTCTGCTCCATCAGGCCCGCGCCCATCGCGCGGACCGCTCCGAGGAGGCCGCGGAGGCCGATTTCAAACAGGCCGCCGAGGGGTACGAGCAGGCCGGCGCCTTCCGGTTGGCGCTGGAGAGCTGGCGTGAGCTGAGCGCCGGCGGCCGCACGGGCGAGGGGCCGGATCCGCACGCGGTGCTGATGCCGTAGGGCGTGTCCCGGCTGGAGCCGGACGGCCGGCCTGCGGCGTCACGTCGTCGGCTGCGCCTCGGGGAAGTCGGGCTGCCACATGCGCACGCCGGGCGCGGGAGCGGTGGTGGCCGCGCAGGCCACGGTCTGCGGGCCGGCGGGCAGATCGTGGACGTAGGCGACGCCGCCGGGGTGCGCGCGGGACGCCGGGATCACGACCTTGCCGTCCCGCGCCTCGCTCAGCGCGTCGATCTCGTCGACGGTGGCCAGCCCGCCCGGACCGGTCAACCGCAGGGCCGCTTCCTTACGGGTCCACAGCTGGGCCAGCCGGTGCGCCCGCCGGTCCGCGGGCACCTCCTGGATGTGCCGGCGCTCCGACGCGGTGAAGGGGAGCAGCAGTTCGCGGACGGGGCCGGGCGGAACGGTGTGCACGGACAGGGCCACCGGGAGGTCCCGCATCAGGGCGAGGAGTTGCCGTCCGGGGTCGGCGGTGACGCCGAGGCAAAGGCGGGCGCCCGAGGGCCAGCCGGTGTCGGCGGGCGGTTCGGCGAACGCCGGCCGGCCGAAACCGTCCCGGATCACCGGAATATCGCGCGGAGAACAATGCAGTAATCGACCGAGAAAGTCCGCCAAACAGTCGTTCTCTCGAATATCGCCGGTCGTGGGCGAGAAGATATGTAAACCGCCGTCGGCTAATTCAGGGGAGCGGGAGGGGTCCCAACTCCCATACCAATCAGGTGAGTTGACCGTGCCGCGTGGGCCCTTGATGCGCCTACTGCAGCCGCTTGCGCTGGCGCCGTCGTAGCCGTTGTCATGGTTGAGTGAATGCACGCCATGGAAAGACTGGTCCCCCCGCATAGATCCCCTCGCACCATGTCTCCTTTCCGCGGACCGTCGTATCCGGGAAAGCAGTGCAGTGAGTCGATTTGGTTTTCCCTCCGGAGATCCTCAAGGTAACCCTGGTCTATGCCTGCGTCAACAAGCGACGACCGGAAATCAACTTCGGTTTACTCGCGGGCATTACCAGATTTCGCCGCGCCGGGCCCTCGTCGGGGCGCCCGCGTTCTCCGGTTCACGGCGGCTGGAGCGCCGGGTGATCTGCGGCCTTTCCGGGGGGTGATCGGCGGGCGGGCCACCGATACGCCAAGGAGAAGCGGGGAACTGACTTTTATTCATGCGCCTGAGGCAAAGCTGCTCCTGCCGGACGGGCGGCCCGGCAGGAGCGCGCCGATCGGGTACCGGGCGGTGTACGCGGCGCCGCCGGATCAGGACGCCAGCTGCTTCTCGACTCGTAGCACTATGTCCAAAACTGTACGCATGTCCTTCATCTCCTCTTCGGGCAGCGCGATCCCGAATCGCTCCTCGGCGACGACGATGACCTCCGCCATCGCCAGGGAGTCCACGTCCAACTCCTCGACCAGGGACTTCTCCTCGGTCACCTCGGCCGGCAGGACACCGGCCACCTCGTGCAGGATCTCGGCGAGTTGGACAACGATCTCTTCGCGGGTCGGGACGGTCACGGCGGTCACCTCTCTGCGGAACTGCGGAATGGGGGAGTGCGTCACCGGTCGGCCGCGAGGCCCGGGCGTCGCACGGAGGTCGCACGGGGGTCGCACGGGGTATGAAGGCGTGCGGCGCACGGCGGCCGGGGCGACCGAAGCCGGCGCGGCCCGAAGCGGTCCGATGCGGTCCGGCGCCGGTTCGAGGCCTGCGCCTACACCACCGGCCGGAAGGCGTGACATCAGAGTCATTCCTTTGACTACACTTGACAGTTCCAGTCAACTGGAGGTCCGATAGGTTGTCAATGACGATCTATCAAGACCATGCCAAGACAATGCTTCTGAGTTATCTTCAGTGACTCTGGAGTCGATGACGAGTCAGACGGAGGAACCGCAATGGGCGGTCTGCTCGACGGAAAGCGGCTGGTTGTCACCGGTGTGATCACCGAACGCTCCATCGCCTACGCGGTGGCGCGGCTCGCCCAGGAACAGGGCGCCAAGATCGTCCTCACCGCGTACGGACGGCCGAGCCTGGTGGCCCGGCTCGCCCGGCGGCTCCCGGAGGAGCCCCCCGTCGTGGAGTTGGACGTCACCGACGAGGCACAGCTCGCCACGCTCGCCGACCAGGTCGGCGCCCACCTCGACGGGCTCGACGGTGTGCTGCACTCCATCGCCAACGCCCCCGCGGCCTGCCTGGACGGCGGGTTTCTGACCGCGCCGTGGCGCGAGGTGTCCGCCGCGCTGCACACCTCGACCTACTCCCTGGTGGCGCTCACCATGGCCTGCCGGCCGCTGCTGTCCCCCGGCGCCTCGGTCGTCGGTGTGGACTTCGACGCCTCCCGCGCCTGGCCAGGCTATGACTGGATGGGCGTCGCCAAGGCGGGACTCGAGGCCTGCTCGCGCTATCTGGCGCGCGACCTCGGCGGACAGGGCATACGGGCCAACCTCGTCGCGGCCGGACCGCTGCGCACCCTGGCCGCACGGGGCATCGGCGGCGACGGACCGTCCTTCGAGAAGAGCTGGGCGACCCGCGCGCCACTGGGGTGGGACCCCGAGGACGCGGAGCCGGTGGCCCGTACCTGCGTGGCCCTGCTGTCGGACTGGTTACCCGCCACCACCGGCGAGATCGTGCACGCGGACGGCGGCCGCCACATGATCGGCGACTGACGGCCGATGACACAGCCCACGAGCCTGCGCTGCGGCCCGTACGCCATCGACCGGGAGCGGATCGCGGCCTTCGCCGCCGCGCTCGGCGACCCCCACCCCGCGTACACCGACCCGGCCGCCGCACGCGCCCTCGGCCACCCGGACACCATCGCCCCGCCGACCTACCTCGCCGTCCTCGCCGCACGCGCCGAGGACGCCCTGCTCAGCGCACGGCCCCAGATCACCACGCTCGACGGTGCCGTGCACCGCTCCCAGTCGCTGCGCCACGCCCGCCCCGCACACGCCGGGGACACCCTCCACGCCACGGTCCGCCTCACCGAGGCCACCGCCCTCGCGGGCTGCGAACTGCTGACGCTGGACTGCGAGTTCCATGACGCGGACGGCCTGTGGGTGGCCACCACCACCTCCGCACTGCTGTGCCGGGCCGCCCCCGGCCCGTCTCCCGCCCAGCCCAGGCCGGGCAGGAGGCGGCCCCGCCCCCGGCGCCCCCACGACCCCACGGGATCGGAGCACCCATGACCGACACCATCGCCCCTCCGGTCGCCGCCGCCCGGCTCGTCGACGGGACCGCGCCCTCGCTCGGCGGCACCGGCCGGCTCGACGGACCGGCGCTCACCCGCCGGGTGCAGACCACCGCCCACGCCCTCGCCCGCCTCGGTCTCCGCGCCGGCGACCGGGTCCTGGTCCAGGGCGACAACAGCGTCGACTACGTCGTGACGCTGCTGGCCCTGATGCGGCTGGACACCTCGCTCATCCCGGTCGACCACCGGCTCTCCGCCGCCGACGCCACCGCGGCCGCCCGCCAGGCCCGCGCCCGCTGGCTGGTCACCGCCGCCGACCACGCCACCGGCTTCCCCGGCATCCCCGACCGGCGCGTCGTCCACTACCCCGGGCTCGCCGCCGACGCCCCGCCGCCGCCCCCGGCCGAGGTCGACCTGACGCCCTGGTTCCGCCGCCCCGACGCACTCGTCCTGTGGTCCTCGGGCACCACCGGCCGCCCCAAAGGCATCGTCAAGCCCGGCCACGCGGTCCTCGACAACTCCCTGCGCACCATCCAGGCCATGGGCTACCGCGCGGACGACGTCCTCGCCCCGCTGCTGCCGTTCTCCCACCAGTACGGGCTCTCCGTCATCCTGCTGTGGTGGCTGGCCCGCTGCACCCTGCTGGTCACGCCCTACCAGCGCCTCGACGCGGCCGTCACCCAGGCCGCCGCGCACGGGGCCACCGCCGTGGACGCCGCCCCGTCCACCTACCACTCGCTCCTGGGCGTGGTGCGGCGCCGGCCCGAGGTGCGCGCCGGGCTCGCGGGCGTCCGCATCTGGGGCGTGGGCGGGGCACCGCTGCCCGCCCCGCTGGCGGATTCCTTCCGCACGACAATGGGCCGCCCGCTGCTGGACGGCTACGGCCTGACGGAACTCGGCAACGTCGCGCTGGCCACCCCCGACGCACCGCACGGCTGCGGGCGTCCGCTGCCCGGCGTGCGGCTGCGCGTGCTGCGCCCCGACGGCACCGCTGCCGACCCCGGCGAGCTGGGCGTCATCGAGGTGCGCTCACCCGGGCTGATGGCCGGCTACCTCCAGGAGGACGGCTCGCTCACGCCCGTCGATCCGGACGCCTGGTACCCGACGGCCGATCTGGGCAGCGTCGACACCGAGGGGACCGTACGGGTGGTGGGCCGCAATCAGGCCGTGCACCGGCTGGGCTTCACGCTCTACCCCGAGAGCCTGGAGCGTCGTGCCGAGGCCTGCGGGCGCCCGGTCAAGGTGCTGGCGGTCGCGGACCAACGCCGCGGCAGCGCACTGCACTTCGTCGTCGCGGACCCCGAGGGCGAGGCCCCGCTCACCTGGCGCCGGCGGCTCGCCGAGCACCTCGCGGAGTACGAACAGCCCAACGCGGTTCATGTCGTGGGCCACTTCCCGCTCACGGCCAACGGCAAGCCGGACACGCGTGCGTTGCGTGCTCAGCTGGGGCTGGAGCTGGGAGTGGGTCCGGAACCGGTGCCCCAACAGGGGGGCGGCCGCTAGAACTCCGGGCGCTGTGGGGGTGGTTCAGGTCTGTGGGTGTCCGCTGCTGCTGCGTGAACGGGAGTGGCTCTGCGGGCGTTTCACGTGAAACATCTCGGAGCCTTCACCGGTTCTGTGTGGCCTGCGCTCTGCGTCCGTCTCTGCCCGGTTCTGTGGTGGCCTGCTCTATCGGTTGTGTGGCCTGCTCTGCGTCCGGCTCTGCTCGATTCTGTGGCCTGCTCTGCGTCTGGCTCTGCCCGGTTCTGTGCCCGGTTCTCGTCCAGGGCTGTTTCCGGTCTCGCGCTCAAGAACTGCCGCTGACCGGCTCAGATGCTGCGGGTGATGGGCGTATGACGACGGGCCGCCGGGATGACCGCGGAGCGCGCGTCCACGTCGGATTGCAGCGCGGCGTCGGCCGTTGCGGCGGGCAGCGGCTCCATACCGCGGATGCAGCGGCTGCGCAGGCCGGGCGAGGCTCCATGCGCCTCGGCGCTGATCCGCTGCTTGATCGTCGGCGGCAGCTCCGGCCGGGCGAACATCCGCAGGCTGGACGCGGATCGGCCGGTCACCGGCACGCCACGCGGTCCGGGCACGGTGGGCACGGCTCCGGCGGCAGGCACCTTGCGGGCGCCCGTTCCCGGGTCGTGGTCCGGCTCGGTGCGGTGCACCGCCTTGGGCGTCTCGTCGCCCGGGGCGTCGGAGTCCGCGTTCGCGTCGCCCAGGGTCCGCTCGTACAGCGCGGCGTCCCGGCGCGCAGCCGACGCCGCCGCGGAGACGCCCAGTGACGCCAGCAGCTTGCCCAGCATCGCCAGGCACACCGCCCAGAACTTCATGACCTTGGTCGCAGCCATGGTCCCCTCACTTTCGATCTGGATCTCCCCGTGAGATCCGTTGCCGCTACTTCCTTGTTGTGCGTGCGCTTCGTGGTGCGTGTGGTGCGTGTACTTCTCCTGCACCGCTGCAGTTGCGGAGCTCCGCTCGTATCGCTTACGTTGCGCCGCTTCTGTTGCGTTTTCTTATGATGAGTACGCAATGGGAGGATTCACGGACCGACGCCCCCGGATCGGCGTTCTTCGGATGAACACCACCCGTACGCAGTAGCCGCGGCCCTCGGACAGCAGGTCGGCGATGGGTCGCCGGCCGCTCGGGCGACCGGTTCGCGACCCCTTCGAGCACACGGGGCGAGGCGCCGCGGATGCGCGCGGCGGATTCCTGGGATAAGGCGGGTCTGCCGGCTCAGGCCGGTGCCGGCTCCCCTGTGCGGGCCATCTCGGCCATGATGCGGACGGCCTCGGGTTCGGGGGTGTCGGGCGGGATGATCAGGAGGTCCCAGCGGCCGTGGCCGGGGGAGACCAGGCAGACGGTGTCCGGGCCGGGGCGGCCGGTGGTTCTGCGGAGCCGGACCACATGGCCGCCGACGAGGGTGTGGGTGGGGAGGGCGGGCCAGCCCGCGCCGTTCACCGTGGCGTGGGTGATCCGCGGCCAGTCGAAGGGCAACGCGGTCAGCAGCTCGGGGAGTTCGGCCAGCAGGTCGGTGGAGTGCGGCCACCAGACACCGTCGATGCGCCGCACCGTGCCGGCGTGCGGCGCGATGGTCAGACGGGCGACGAGCGGTGGGGCGTGGTGCTCGGGAGGTGCCGGGTGGACGGGGTCCCCGGAGGCGGTGGTCATGCGGTGCTCCTGACGCGACGGGCGGCGACCCTGGCGGGGTCGGGCCAGCGCACGTCCCAGACCCAGCCGAGGCGTTCGAAGAGCCGGATGACCGCCGCCGACACATCGATCTGGCCGCGGTCGACGCCGTGCCGGGCGCAGGTCGGATCGGCGTGGTGCAGGTTGTGCCAGCTCTCGCCGAACGACAGCAGGGCCAGCGGCCACAGGTTGGTCGCCCGGTCGTGGCGCCGGGTGCGGAACGGCCGCTCGCCGATGACATGGCAGAGCGAATTGACGCTCCAGGTGACGTGGTGCAGCAGCGCGATCCGGATGAACCCCGCCCACAGCAGGGCGGTCAGCGCGGTGACCCAGCTGCCGCCGAGCGCGAAGCCCAGCGCGAACGGCAGCCCGAGGGTGAGCAGGCACAGCGCGGGGAAGGCCCGGTCCACGGCGCGGATACCGCGGTCGGCGAGCAGGTCGGGCGCGAAGCGCCGGTGCGAGGTGGGGTCGTTGCCGAAGAGCCAGCCGATGTGGGAGTGGACGAGTCCGCGCAACTGCCCGCGCAGGCTGGTGCCGTAGCGGTAGGGGGAGTGCGGATCGCCGGGGCGGTCGGTGTAGGCGTGGTGGCGGCGGTGGGTGGCGACCCAGTCGATGACATCGCCCTGGAAGCTGAGCGAGCCGGCGACGGCCAGCGCGATCCGCAGCGCGGGGGCGGCGGTGTAGCTGCCGTGGGTCAGACCGCGGTGGAAGCCGATGGTGACGCCCAGGCCGGAGACGACGTAGAAGACGGCCAGTAGGACGAGGTCGGTGAGGTGGACGACGCTGCCCCACAGGAGGGGGATGGCGAGGCCCAGGCCGACGAAGGGGGCGACGACGATGATGCCGGTGACCGTGACGTACATCCGCCGGCCGCCGCTCGGTGGGGTGTCCGCGCCGCTGTCGGGAAACGGCGAGGTCCCGTCGTAGTCCCGCGCCGACGGGAAGGTGCGAGCGGTCGAGGTCACAGGTCGCTGCCCGCCTTACCGGAGGGGGGCGGGCCGGCCACCCGTGGTCCGGCGCGGCCACCGCCCCGCGGCCGCTTGTGCATCCGCTGCCGCACCGACTGCTTCCAGTCCGCGTACCGGTGGGTGGCCATCCGTCCGGCCTGCTGCGCATTGACCCGGGCGATGAACAGCGCCCCCAGTGCGACCAGCGCCAGCAGCACGACCACGGTCAACAGAGTCTGCACGGTGCTCACCTCACCGAATCGCTGGGTGGTCCCTGGGCGTCCCCGGGTGTCGTTCGGTGTTCCGGTGCCTCCAAGGTACCCCTCGTCCGCCCGGTACATCCCCTTATGGGTGGTGATACCCCGTGGACTCCCGATGCACCCCGACTCGGGGGGCGCGGCACGGCAACTTCTACAAGACTGTAGATTTTACTTACGCATGACCATCACGCGTGACCATCGCTTCACACATGGAGGAGACCTCATGGCGCTGTGGGACCGGATCAAGGATTCCGCCCAGACGATGCAGACCCAGCTCGTCGCCAAGAAGAACGACCTCAAGAGCGGCGCCTTCCGGGACGCGAGCATGGCGATGTGCGCCCTGGTGGCCGCCGCCGACGGCACCGTCGACCCGACCGAGCGCCGGCGGGTCGCCCAGCTCATCGCGACCAACGAGGTGCTGCAGAACTTCGCCGCGGACGATCTGCAGCGCCGCTTCGACGGCTACCTCGACAAGCTGACCGCCGACTTCGACTTCGGCAAGGTCAGCGTGCTCCAGGAGGTCGGCAAGGTGAAGAAGAAGCCGACCGAGGCGCGCGCCGTCATCCAGATCGGCATCGTCATCGGCGGCGCGGACGGGGACTTCGACAAGACGGAGCAGGCGCTGGTGCGCGAGGTGTGCTTCGCCCTGGGCATCGCGCCGGCCGAGTTCGATCTCTGACCCGCGCGGTCCGGTTCCCCGGCACGCGCGCCGTCCGGCCTCCGGGCGGGCGGGAGCGGGAGGGCGGGAGGGGCGCGGCGCCCAGCGGCGGCCGCCCCTCCCCCGCCCGTGCGGGAAACGCTCAGACGTTGACGCCGAAGTCCGCGGCGATGCCCGCCAGACCGGACGCGTACCCCTGGCCCACCGCGCGGAACTTCCACTCCGCACCGTGCCGGTAGAGCTCGCCGAAGACCATCGCGGTCTCGGTCGAGGCGTCCTCGCTCAGGTCGTAGCGGGCCAGCTCGGCCCCGTCCGCCTGGTTGACGACGCGGATGAAGGCGTTGCGGACCTGGCCGAAACTCTGCCCCCGGCTCTCCGCGTCGTGGATCGACACCGGGAAGACGATCTTCGCGATGTCGGCGGGCACGGCCGACAGGTTCACGTTGAGGGACTCGTCGTCCCCCTCGCCCTCACCGGTCAGGTTGTCGCCGGTGTGCTCCACCGAGCCGTCGGGGCTGGTGAGGTTGTTGTAGAAGACGAAGTGCGCGTCCGAGGCGACCTTGCCCGCCTCGGTGCACAGCAGCGCGCTGGCGTCCAGGTCGTAGTCGGCGCCCGTCGTCGTCCGTACGTCCCAGCCGAGGCCGACCGTGACCGCGGTCAGTCCGGGCGCTTCCTTCGACAAAGAGACGTTGCCGCCCTTGGCCAGCGAGACTCCCATGGCTTCCTCCAGGTGTTGCCTGCGTTCCGGGATCGGCCAAAATCTACAGGAGTGTAGAAGTCAAGGGGTCGTGTCTGCGGCGTCGGGCTACAGGCCGGTCTCCGACCGCCCGGATCCAGCCACTCGGCGGCCGGCCTCGCCGTAAAATGCCCCGATGTCCCGGCCAGCGGGACCCGGCGTGATGGGAGGCGACGGCATGGGCGGCAAGCCCTTCGGGAAGGCGCCGGGCGCTGGGGGTGTCCGCCGGCGTGGACAGGGCGAGCTGGAGGCCCAGGTGCTGGCCGCGCTGCACCACGCACCGGGCCCGGCGTCCGCCGCCTGGGTGCAGGAACGGCTCGGCGGCGACCTGGCGTACACGACGGTGATGACGATCCTGTCCCGGCTGCACGCCAAGCAGGCCGTCACCCGCGAGCGGTCCGGCCGCGCCTATCTGTGGACTCCGGCCGCCGACGAGGCCGGGCTCGCCGCGCTGCGGATGCGCCGCGTCCTGGACGGCGAACCGGACCGCGATGCCGTACTGACCAGCTTCGTCTCCGCGCTCTCGGCGCACGACGAGCAGCTGCTGCGCACCCTCCTCGACCGCGCCACGACCGGCGAGGGCGACCCGGCCGACGCATCGGCCGCGGAACCGCCCGCGGCCCCCGCCCGGCACCGCCCCTCGGACGAAGCGCGCGGAGGCTGACGGTGGGCGTCTTCGTGTTCCTGCCGCTCGTCCTGCCGCTCACCGCGCTGCCGATCGCCCGGCTCGCGGAGCAGCACCTCCACCCGCGCGTCACCACCCGCCTGCTGACCCTGCTCGCCACCGTCCTGGGCGTGTGCAGCACCCTGTGCCTGGCGCTGCTGATGGTCGTCGGCACCGCCCAGCTGCCCGGCAACCCGCTGCCCGACGGGTGGTCGGACCCCGAGGTGCGGGCCGCGGTCCCGTACGCCGAGGTGGCCGGCGCCGCCGCGATCCCGCTGCTGGCCGGCGCGCTCACCGTCTGCGGCGCCGCGCTGCGCCGGCACCGCCGGATCCGGGCCCGTACGCACCGCGCGCTGGACGTCCTGCCCGCCGGGGCCGACCCCGCGGTGCTGCCCGACGACGATCCGTACGCCTACGCCGTGCCCGGCACCCCGGGCCGTCCCGGCCGCCCCGCCCGGCCCGGCCGGATCGCGGTCTCCCGCGGCATGCTGCGCAGCCTGGACGGCGACGAGCGGCGCGCCCTGTTCGCCCATGAGCGCGCGCATCTGCGCTGCCACCACCACCGCTATCTGCTCGCGGTACGCCTGGCCGGCTGCGTCAACCCGCTGCTGCTGCCGCTGCGCTCCGCGGTCGCCTTCGCCACCGAGCGCTGGGCGGACGAGGAAGCGGCGCGGGTGGTCGGCGACCGGCGGCTGACCGCGCGCGCCGTGGGCCGGGCCGCGCTGATCTCGCGGCCCGGGCCGGCTCCGGAGCTGGCCCACTTCGCGGCGCCCGCACCGGGTCCGGTGCCGCGCCGGGTGGCGGCGCTGCTCGGGCCCGTGCCGCCGACCCGGCACTGGCCGCCGGCGCTGACCCCGGCGGGCCTGGCGGCGCTGATGGCCGCCGCGGGCACGGCCGCCTCCGCGCTCTCCGCGCTCAATGCGGCGGTGGCGCTGTTCCTCGTCCTCAAGGCGGCGACACCGCTCTGACGGCGCCGCCCGGGGTGTGGTCGCCGGTGCGGTCCCCGGTCCGGTAGGCCATGCGGTCGCCGGTCCGATCACCGGTGTGGTGGCCGGCCCCTCATCCGCGCATGGCCGGCGGACCGGGCCGGACACGCCAGAGTGCGCCCGGTTCGCCGTTCCCGGGGCAGCGAGCCCGCTCTAGCGGCACACTGATCCCTGGCCCTCACCGGGACCGCCCGCAGACCGCTGTGAGCGGTCGCACGACCGGCAACTTCTACAACCGTGTAGACGCACCGGTAGAGTTGCGCGGACATATGCGCAACAGGCGCGTCCGGAGGGGGAGATGGCGACGAGGTGCGGACTCCTGAGCTGGGACTGCCCGCCTCCAGAGGCGGAGGTGCGATGGGTCTATCAGCCCGTGGAGGTCCAATATCCGGATGGCACATGGGAGTTGGGGCGCATCAGCGCCTGGTGGACCGACGATGCGGGCGAGGTGTGGTGCCGGCTGCGCACGCTTCCCGGCGGCACGGGTCCGCAGTGGCATCGCTACGACCCCGACTCCATCCGGCTCCTGCCCAGTACCGGCATCTGACCGTCCGCCTCCGCCGGTTGCCGCTGAGGCCGGCCTCGGGCGCGGTTTCACGTGAAACCGTGCCGTCCCCCGCACAGCACCACCCGCACTATCCGCACCGCTCGCATCACCAGCAACAGAAGGACCAGAAGGGCCATCGGCGTGCATGACAGGCAGACGCACCAGAAGACGGCCCGACGGGGCGGCGGCGCACCCGGCTCGTTGCGTACCGGTGACGGCTCACGTACCCGTGGCGACGACTCGCGCACCGGTGACGACGACTCCCGGGCGGTCCGCGACGACTCCCGGACATCCGGTGCCACGTCCCGCCGTCGGCCCGCCGGCTCCTCCCGTGCGGCCGGCGGGTCCCGGCGCGCGGCCGGCGGCTCCCGGCGGGCGGCGGCCGGAACGGGGAAGGTGCGGATGACCCGCCGCGGGCGCATCGTCGCCTGGACCGGCGGCGCGCTCGGCGTACTGCTGCTCGGCGCGGCGGGTGTCGGCGTCTGGGCCTATGTCCAGCTGGACGGCAACATCCGCGGCGCAGACATCAGCATCGACGGCAAGCGGCCGACCAACCTCAGTCCCGGCTCCAAGAACATCCTGCTCGTCGGCTCCGACAGCCGCGCCGGCGCCAACGCCAAGTACGGCAAGGACCTGACCACCATGCAGTCGGACACGCTGATGGTGCTGCACATCGCGGCCAACCACGAGTGGGCC
Source organism: Streptomyces sp. NPDC059008 (assembly GCF_042749045.1). Taxonomy (NCBI): domain Bacteria; kingdom Bacillati; phylum Actinomycetota; class Actinomycetes; order Kitasatosporales; family Streptomycetaceae; genus Streptomyces; species Streptomyces sp. NPDC059008. The sequence goes on from NZ_JBHYJC010000001.1 coordinate 174,695, forward strand.
ACCGCGCTGTCCTTCCCCCGCGACTCCTGGGTGCAGATCCCCTCCTGCACCCGCGGCAACGGCACGAAGTCGTCCCCGCACCACTTCAAGATCAACGAGGCGTTCTCGATCGGCGGCGACTCCGGCGACATCTCCAAGGCGGCCGCCTGCACCATCAAGACCGTCGAGCGGAACACCGGACTGCGCATCGACAACTTCGCCTCGATCGACTTCCAGGGCTTCAAGGGCATGGTCAACGCCCTGGACGGCATCGAGGTCTGCCCCAAGCACGCCATCCACGACAAGAAGGCCCACCTCGACCTGGAGGCGGGCTGCCAGACCGTACGAGACGAGAAGGCGCTCGGGTACGTGCGTACCCGCTACAGCGTCGGTGACGGCTCCGACCTGGGCCGCATCGGCCGCCAGCAGGAGTTCATGAAGGCGCTGGGCCAAAAGGCGCAGGACAAGCTGACCAGCCCCGGGTCCCTCTACAACTTCCTCGACTCCGCGACCAAGTCCGTGACCACCGACAGGGACCTGGACAGCATCGACGCGCTCACCGACCTCGCCTCGACGGTCAAGGACATCCCCAGCGACCGCCTCACCTTCGTGACCGTGCCCAACTACTACCGCGAGGCCGACGTCCCCACCGACAAGGCCAATGTGGTCTGGCAGTACCCACAGGCCAGCCAGCTGTTCAGCGACCTCGCGCATGACCGCGAGCTCGGTGCCGCCGGCAAGAAGCGGCTCGCCGAGGCCTCGAAGAACCCCGTCACCGCGCACTCCGTCCAGGTCCGCGTCCTCAACGGCACCGGCACCCCCGGTCAGGCCGCCTCGGCCGCCGAGCAGCTGCGCAAGCTCGGCTTCACGGTCATCGCCACCGGCAACGCCCCGGCGACCGACAAGACCACCCTCACCTACCCCGCGGGGCTCAAGGTCCAGAGCGAGGTGCTCGCCGCCCACCTGTCCGGCGCCAAGGCGACCGAGTCGGCCGGCGCGGCACCGGGCGCGGTGACGCTGACGATCGGGCCGGACTTCGCGGCGAAGTTCGGCGGGTAGGGGCGGGTGAGGGCGTGCGGTGGATGAGGCTGTGCGGCGGATGAGGGCGTGCGGCGGCGGCCCGCCGCCGCACGTCGTCGCCGCGCATCGCTCCGCGGCGGCAGCCGTCGCGCAGGGCGTGGGCCGTCAGACCCGCAGGTGCTCCACCGGCCGGGCCGTGTGCACCTCGATGTCGTGCGCGGCCCGCTGCACCAGCTGATGGCTGAGGTCCGACATCGCCCGGGCCACCGCCAACTCGTCCCCGATGGCCGGGACGTTCTCATCGGCAGGGTTGCAGCGAGCCGTCCCCTGGCCGACCATCTGCCCGCCCTCCTTGCCGCGCAGCCTGGCCTCGGCTCTGACCTCGCTGTCGGTCTCGGTGATGGTGATCTCGGCATTCCATGTCTTCGTGGTCACCGGAAGCCTCCTCATACGCCCCATACGCAGCACAGGACCTGCCCCCACCAAAATCGTCGCACCACCGCCGACGGGTCGCACCTGGGGATCACCGCACCTCAGATGTGGGGTTTTCCCCATGGTGGGGGCCGTGGCGGACGACCTAGCCTGAGGTTCGTGGCGCCGGAAGGGAGACCGGGCCGGCCACCTCAGCAACTTTCCAGCACATCGGGGGACTTCATGAGCAAGCGCGTCCGCGTCATCGGGGCCGTCGCGGTGGTCTGCGTCGGGGCGTGGGGCCTCGGTGCCTGCGGCCTGTCGCCGGCCGAGACCTTCAAGGACGACGCCGTGGTGTCGAAGAAGATCACCGCCATCCGGCTCGACGGCGACTCCGGCGGGCTCACGGTGCACGGCGGCAAGGCCGGCGGCGCGACGGTGTCGGTCCACCGCTCGGTCAGCTACCACGGCGACCGGCCGAAGGGTGCGACGCATCGCGTCGAGGACGGCGTGCTGGTGCTCGGGGACTGCGGCGACGACTGCACGGTGGACTACACGCTCGAGGTGCCGGCGGGCATACCGGTGAGCGGGGAGACCTCGAACGGCTCGGTGAACCTGAGCAAGGTCGGCGCGGTGAATGTGACCACCAGCTCCGGGGAGGTCGAGCTGGACGGCGTCACCGGCCCGGTCGACGTACGGACCTCCAACGGCCAGATCACCGGACGCGGCCTGTCGGGCAGGCACATCGACGCCGAGACCTCCAACGGGGGCATCGAGCTGTCTCCCACCACCGCGCAGAGCATCCGGGCGAAGACGTCCAACGGCTCCGTCACGGTCAAGGTGCCGAAGGGGCCCTACCGAATATCCGCACAGACCAGCAGCGGCGACAAGAACATCGACGTGGCGAGCGACCCCGCGGCGCGGTACCGACTCGACCTGATCACCAGCAACGGAGACATCACCGCGGAGCCCGCCCCGGCCGGCTAGCCGGCCGGGCGGCCCGGGCCCGACCGGTCCGGGCGTGCCCCGCAGAGCCCGCCCGGCGGGTCGGCGACCGAAGGGTCAGTGGCCGGCGGCGGCCGGCCTGTCCGCCCGCCCGGCGGTGCTCAGTCCTCGCCCTCCAGCTCGCCTTCCGTCTCCAGGAAGGCCTCGCGCAGGGCTGCCAGCGTCTCGGCGTCCGGCTTCTCCCACATGCCGCGGGATTCGGCCTCCAGGAGGCGTTCGGCGATGCCGTGCAGGGCCCAGGGGTTGGCCTCCTGGAGGAAGGCGCGGTTCTCGGGGTCCAGGACGTAGGTCTGCGCGAGCTTGTCGTACATCCAGTCGGCGACCACACCCGTGGTGGCGTCGTAGCCGAACAAGTAGTCCACGGTCGCGGCGAGTTCGAAGGCGCCCTTGTAGCCGTGGCGGCGCATCGCCTCGATCCAGCGGGGGTTGACCACCCGGGCGCGGAAGACCCGGGAGGTCTCCTCGACAAGGGTGCGGGTGCGGACCGTCTCGGGCCGGGTGGAGTCGCCGATGTACGCCTCGGGGGCCTTGCCCTTGAGCGCCTTGACGGTGGCGACCATGCCTCCGTGGTACTGGAAGTAGTCGTCGGAGTCGGCGATGTCGTGTTCGCGGGTGTCGGTGTTCTTGGCCGCGACCGCGATGCGCTTGTAGGCGGTCTCCATCTCGTCACGAGCCGGGCGGCCTTCCAGCCCACGGCCGTAGGCGTAGCCGCCCCACACGGTGTAGACCTCCGCGAGGTCGGCGTCCGTGCGCCAGTCGCGGGAGTCGATCAGCTGGAGCAGGCCCGCGCCGTAGGTCCCCGGCCGGGAGCCGAAGATGCGGGTGGTGGCGCGGCGTTCGTCGCCGTGCGCGGCGAGATCCGCCTGGGCGTGGGCCCGTACGAAGTTCTCGGAGGCGGGCTCGTCGAGGGAGGCGGCCAGCCGTACGGCGTCGTCCAGCAGGCCGATGACGTGCGGGAAGGCGTCCCGGAAGAAGCCCGAGATGCGCAGCGTGACGTCGATACGGGGGCGGCCCAGCTCGGTGAGCGCGATCGGCTCCAGGCCCGTGACACGGCGCGAGGCGTCGTCCCAGACGGGGCGGATGCCCAGCAGTGCGAGGGCCTCGGCCACGTCGTCGCCGCTCGTGCGCATCGCGCTGGTGCCCCACAGGGAGAGGCCGACGGACTGCGGCCATTCGCCGTTGTCGGTGCGGTAGCGCGTCAGGAGGGAGTCGGCGAGTGCCTGGCCGGTCTCCCAGGCGAGCCGGGAGGGGACGGCCTTGGGGTCGACGGAGTAGAAGTTGCGGCCCGTCGGCAGGACGTTGACCAGCCCGCGCAGCGGGGAGCCGGAGGGTCCGGCCGGGACGAAACCGCCGCTGAGCGCGTGGACGGCGTGGTCGATCTCGTCGGTGGTGGCGGCGAGGCGCGGCACGACCTGGCGGGCGGCGAAGTCGAGGATGGCGGCGACCGCGTCGGGGTGCCCGTCGGCGACACGGGCCACCGCGTCCGGGTCCCAGTCCGCGTCCTCCATCGCCTGGACCAGGGCGCGGGCCGTCTCCTCGGCCTCGTCGGCGGTCGTGCGCGTCGCGGCGGACTCGTCGAGGCCGAGCGCCTCGCGCAGACCGGGCAGGGCCTGTGTGCCGCCCCAGATCTGCCGGGCCCGCAGGATGGCGAGCACGAGATTGACCCGGGCCTCACCGGTGGGCGCGCCGCCCAGGACGTGCAGACCGTCGCGGATCTGGGCGTCCTTGACCTCGCACAGCCAGCCGTCGACATGCAGCAGGAAGTCGTCGAAACCCTCGTCGTCGGGGCGTTCGTCCATCCCCAGGTCGTGGTCGAGCTTGGCGGCCTGGATCAGCGTCCAGATCTGGGATCGGATCGCCGGCAGCTTGGCCGGGTCCATGGAGGAGATCGCCGCGTACTCGTCGAGGAGCTGCTCCAGGCGCGCGATGTCGCCGTAGGACTCGGCGCGGGCCATCGGCGGGACGAGGTGGTCGACGAGGGTGGCGTGGACCCGGCGCTTGGCCTGGGTGCCCTCCCCCGGGTCGTTGACCAGGAAGGGGTAGACGAGCGGGAGGTCGCCGAGCGCGGCGTCCGGGCCGCAGGCGGCGGACAGGCCCGCGTTCTTGCCGGGCAGCCACTCCAGGTTGCCGTGCTTGCCCAGATGGACCATGGCGTCGGCGCCGAAGCCGCCGTCCTCCTGGGAGGCCGCGATCCAGCGGTAGGCCGCCAAGTAGTGGTGCGAGGGAGGCAGATCGGGGTCGTGGTAGATCGCGATCGGGTTCTCGCCGAAGCCGCGCGGCGGCTGGATGAGGATGAGCAGATTGCCGCGGCGCAGTGCGGCCAGGACGATGTCGCCGTCGGGGTCGCGGCCCGGCTCGCCCGCGTGGCTGCGGTCGAGGAACATCTCGCCCGGAGCCGGCCCCCAGTGCTCCTCGACGGAGTCGCGCAGCTCCTGCGGCAGCGTGGCGTACCAGCGCCGGTAGTCCGCGGCCGGGATGCGGACCGGGTTGCGGGACAGCTGCTCCTCGGTGAGCCACTCCTGGTCGTGGCCGCCGGCCTCGATGAGGGCGTAGATCAGCTCGTCGCCGTCGCCGGATTCCAGGCCGGGTACGGGCTCGGCGGTCTCGTCGCCGAAGTCGTAGCCCTCCGCCCGGAGACGGCGCAGCAGAGCGACCGCGCTGGCCGGGGTGTCCAGGCCGACGGCGTTGCCGATGCGGGAGTGCTTGGTCGGGTACGCGGAGAGCACCAGCGCCAGGCGCTTGTCGCCGGCCGGGATGTGGCGCAGCCGGGCGTGGCGCACGGCGATGCCGGCGACCCGGGCGGCGCGCTCGGGATCGGCGACGTAGACCGGCAGGCCGTCCTCGTCGACCTCCTTGAAGGAGAACGGGACGGTGATCAGGCGCCCGTCGAACTCGGGGACGGCGATCTGGCTGGCGGCGTCCAGCGGCGACAGGCCCTCGTCGTTCTCCTCCCAGGCGCTGCGCGACCCGGTCAGGCACAGGGCTTGGAGGATCGGCACGTCGAGCGCGGCGAGCGCGCCCGCGTCCCAGGACTCGTCGTCGCCGCCGGCGGACGCCTCGGCGGGCTTGGTGCCGCCCGCGGCCAGGACGGTGGTGACGATCGCGTCGGCCGGGCGGAGGGCGTCGATCAGCTCCGGCTCGGGTGCGCGCAGCGAGGCGACGAAGAGCGGGCGGGCGCGGCCGCCGGCCGCCTCGATCTGCTCGCACAGGGTCCGTACGAAGGCGGTGTTGCCGCTCATGTGGTGGGCGCGGTAGTAGAGCACGGCGACCAGCGGGCCGCTGTCGTTGCGGCTCTCCCAGTCGAGGGGGCCCCAGCTGGGCGCGGCGGCCGGCGACTCGAAGCCGTGGCCGGTCAGCAGGACGGTGTCGGACAGGAAGCGGGCGAGCTGGTCGAGGTTGGCGGGGCCGCCGTGCGCGAGGTAGGCGTGCGCCTCGGCCGCGATGCCGACCGGGACCGTGGACTGCTCCATGAGCTGGGCGTCGGGGGCCTGTTCACCGGTGAGCACGACGACCGGCCGGTGCTGGTCCTCGGCGAGCAGCAGGTCCAGCCCCTCCTGCCAGGCGCGGATGCCGCCGAGGAGGCGTACGACGACGAGGTCGGTGCCCTCCAGCAGTGCGGGCAGCTCGGCCACGTCGAGGCGGGCGGGGTTGGCGAGACGGTACGGCACCGGGCCCGTGGCCGCGCGGGCGCTGAGCAGGTCGGTGTCGGAGGTCGACAGCAGCAGAAGCATGCGAGCGCAGGCCTTCCTCGGGGTGTCCGCGCCCCGGGTGGTCGTATGGACGGCGGGAGTTCCTGGCTCGCCCGGCACCTGCCGGGTTCACAGTGGCGGGACCGCGCCGGATTCTCACCGGGCTTCCTCCCTTGGGCCGTAGGCCCGGCGCCGTCGCTGGCGTCCGGTGGGCCAGCCGACCCACCGACCTGCATAGTAAGGGCTGCGGGCGGCCGAGGTAAGCGGGCCTGGGGGCCGGCCGTCGCGGACCGCCCCGCTCCGCCACGGACGGGTCCGCGGTCGTGTGCGTGGCCGGTCGGCGACCGGTCCGTGGCCGGATCCGCCCCGGATCGGCCGCCCGGCGTCGTGGGTATGCTCGCCGCCATGCCGCCCTCCCCCTCGATCCGGCCCCAGGGGTCCGAACCGCCCATACGGGACCGCGGTGACGCCTGCCCGGGGGCGCTGCGGCTGCACCCGGCGGCCGATGGACGGCTGGCCCGAGTGCGGGTACCCGCAGGCGACTTGACGGTGCGTCAGGCCGATGCGCTGGCCGACGCCGCGGACGCTCTCGGGGACGGCCGGCTCTCGCTGACGTCCCGGGGGAACGTGGAGCTGCGCGGGCTTGCCGAGGGCTGCGGCGGCCGGCTCGCCGGTCTGCTGCGCGAAGCCGGTCTGCTGCCCTCCGAGCACCACGAACGCATCCGCAACATCCTCGCCTCCCCGCTGGCCGGACTCGACCGGCACACCCCGGCTGACGTGCGGTTGTGGGCCCGTGACCTGGACTCTTCGCTCTGTGCGAGCCAATCCGCGACCGCGCTGTCCGGCCGTTTCCTCTTCGTCCTGGACGACGGACGCGGCGATGTGGCGGCGCTCGGCGGGGATGTGAGCTTGGTCGCAGAACCCCTCGCGGTGGCCGGACGGGCCGGCGCCGGCGCCGGTGGCACCGCGCTGCTGCGGGTCGGTGACGATCCGGCGGCGCTGCGGATCGCCCGCCCGGACGCACCGCGCGCCGCGCTCACCGCCGCCCTGGCCTTCCTGGACGCCGCCGCGGCGAGCGGCAGCGGCGCCTGGCGGATCCGCGAACTGCCGGACGGGCACGCGCTGACGGCCCGGCACGTCGCCGAGCGGCTACGGGCGGCGGGCATCTCGACGGAGCATGTGCCGGACAGGGCAGGGGCCCTGCGCTCGGTGACCGCGCACGCCGAGGGGTTCCCGGACTCCTCCGCCCCGGGAGTGGTCGAGGGCTCCGACGGCCGCCGCGCCCTGTGTGTCCTGGCCCCGCTGGGCCGGCTGAGCACCGCCCAGTGGCGCCTGCTCACCGCCATCGCCGCCCAGGACGGCACCGGCGCGCTGCGCCTGACGCCCTGGCGCGGCATCGTCCTGCCCGGTCTTCCGGCCGCCGCGGCCGCCGCCCGGTCGGCCGAGCTGTCCGCCGCCGGCCTGGTCACCGACCCGTCCTCCCCCTGGCACCGGCTCGGCGCGTGCACCGGCCGCCCCGGCTGCGCCAAGTCCCTTACGGACGTCCGCGCGGACGCCGCGGACGCGGTCGCCGCGGGCGCGCGGACGCCGGACGGCGGCCCGGCCGCCGGGGCGGGCGGGGCGCCCGTCCACTGGTCCGGCTGCGAGCGCCGCTGCGGCCACCCTCACGGCACCTGGGTCGACGTCCTGGCAACGGCGGACGGCTACCAGATATCGGTCGTACGGCCGGATGCACCACCAGCAACGCAAGAAACGAGGCCCCAGTGACCGCCTTCGACTACGAGAAGGACGGTGCGGCGATCTACCGCCAGTCCTTCGCCACGATCCGCGCCGAGGCGGACCTCACCGGGCTGCCCGCCGACGTCAGTCGGGTGGCGGTCCGGATGATCCACGCCTGCGGCATGGTCGACCTCGTACGCGATCTGGCGTTCACCCCCGACGTGGTGGCCAACGCCCGTAAGGCGCTGCGCGCCGGTGCGCCGATCCTGTGCGACGCCAACATGGTCGCCAGCGGCGTGACCCGCAAGCGGCTGCCGGCCGACAACGAGGTGCTGTGCACGCTCGCCGATCCGTCGGTGCCGGAGCTGGCCGCCCGGATGGGCACCACCCGCAGCGCCGCCGCGCTGGAGCTGTGGCGCGACCGCATGGAGGGCGCCGTGGTGGCCGTCGGCAACGCGCCCACCGCGCTCTTCCGCCTGCTCGAAATGATCGAGGAGGGGGCACCCCGCCCCGCCGCCGTCCTCGGCATACCCGTCGGCTTCATCGGCGCGGCGGAGTCCAAGGACGCACTGATCGCCCACCCGTCGAAGCTGGACCACATCGTGGTGCGCGGGCGCCGGGGCGGCAGCGCCATGGCCGCGGCCGCGATCAACGCCCTGGCAAGCGAGGAAGAGTAAGCGTGAGCGAGCAGCAGCTGACCGGTCGCCTCTACGGCGTGGGCCTCGGCCCCGGTGACCCGTCCCTGATGACCGTCCGTGCCGTCCAGGTCATCGCCGCGGCCGACGTCATCGCGTACCACAGCGCCCGGCACGGGCGCTCCATCGCACGCGCGATAGCCGCCGAGCACCTGCGCGCCGACCACATCGAGGAGGCGCTGGTCTACCCGGTCACCACCGAGTCCACCAACCATCCCGGCGGCTACCGCGGTGCGCTCGACGAGTTCTACGAGGAGGCCGCGGCCCGCCTGGCCGTGCACCTCGACGCCGGCCGCACGGTCGCCGTCATCTCCGAGGGCGACCCGCTCTTCTACGGCTCCTACCAGCACATGCACAAGCGGCTGGCGCACCGGTACCCGACCGAGGTGATCCCCGGGGTCACCTCGATCAGCGCCGCCGCGGCCCGCCTGGGCAAGCCGCTCGCCGAGGCCGACGAGGTCCTGACGATCCTGCCCGGCACGCTCCCGGAGGAGGAGCTGACCGCCCGCCTGGCCTCGACCGACACCGCGGTCGTCATGAAGCTGGGCCGCACCTTCCCCACCGTCCGCCGGGCGATGGAACGTTCCGGCCGCCTCGCCGAGGCCCACTACGTCGAGCGCGCCACCATGTCCGGCGAACGCACGGGCAAACTGGCCGACATCGACTCCGACACCGTCCCCTACTTCTCGGTCTCGGTCGTCGCCAGCCGCGTCGCGGAGCAGTCCTACCAGGCCCCCGAGGCGGCACCGGCCCCCGCCGCCGAGCCCTCCGGCCCCGGTGAGGTCGTGGTCGTCGGCACCGGCCCGGCCGGCCCCCTGTGGCTCACCCCGGAGTCCCGGGGCGCCCTCGCCGCCGCGCAGGACCTCGTCGGCTACACCACCTACCTCGACCGCGTCCCGGTACGTCCCGGCCAGCGCCGTCACGGCTCCGACAACAAGGTCGAGTCCGAACGCGCCGAACTCGCCCTCGACCTGGCCCGCCGCGGCCGGCGGGTGGCAGTGGTCTCCGGCGGCGACCCGGGCGTCTTCGCCATGGCCACCGCAGTCCTCGAAGTCGCCTCCCAGGACCCGTACCGCTCCGTGCCCGTACGCGTCCTGCCCGGCGTCACCGCCGCCAACGCGGCCGCCGCCCGCGCCGGGGCCCCGCTCGGCCACGACTACGCGGTCATCTCCCTCTCCGACCGCCTCAAGCCCTGGGAGGTCATCGCCGCCCGCCTCCGCGCCGCCGCGGGCGCCGACCTGGCCCTCGCCCTGTACAACCCCGGCTCCCGCAGCCGCACCTGGCAGGTCGCCAAGGCCCGCGAACTCCTCCTGGAACACCGCGCCCCGGACACCCCGGTCATCCTCGCCCGCGACATCGGCGGCCCCGAGGAGTCCGTCCGCACCGTCGCCCTCACCGACCTCGACCCCACCCAGGTCGACATGCGCACCCTCCTGATCATCGGCTCGTCCCAGACCCAGGTCGCGCGACGCGACGACGGGCGCGACGAGGACGTGGTGTGGACCCCGCGGAGGTATCCGGAGGAGTAGCCGGGTTGTGGCCCCGCCCCCGTAAGGGGCAGGGGCCACACGACGTCACTTGGACCAGTAGGGGTCGCGCAGGTCCGGCGCGTAGTCCGGTCCACCATTGGGCGCCTTGGGGAATTTGTCGCCTTCTTCTCCCTCGATGTCACCGCTGACCAAGTCAGCTTGGGCACCAGCGCCAGCAGAGATGGCGACATCTCCGAAGCCGGTCACCGAGAAGTTAACGGTACAACCATCCGACCTTTCGCCCATAATCGAGGGCTCACGGGGATTCAGAAGGGTAATCTTGAACCCCTCCCTCCTCCAATACTTGTCTACATCCGTGAGCAGCTCAGTGAGCTTCGCTTTCGATATCCTAGTACGCACATGGCGCTCCCTTCCAACACTCATTTCTCCATTTGCCGTATTCGTGAACGAATTCCTGCGCTCCGACATGTGGGCAGGCTCGTCACGCCATTGGAGCCGTGGGTGGACCGCCTTGAAAGTTCCGTCCAGAATTGAGTCAACCTGCTTGACGGCCTGCTTCACATTAATGGTTTGCTCGGGATCATCTCCACCCCAGATCGAGCAGCCACCAAGAAGCGTGGAACCCAGCACCACACTGACGGCCACCCGGGAAAGCACTTGTCGGCTCATCACCGTTACCGCCTTGCCTGGAAGGTAACCTTTTCCGGGTGACCGGCAACAATCGCACCCATGTTATTCAATGATCGAGGATCTCCCTTGTCGGCCTGATCAAAGTAGCCGGAATGTGAATCCTTCGTGTTTCCATCTGCGACACCGAATCGGATCCCACCGAACTCCTCGCTGGCCGGATCCTGACCGAAACGCAGCTCGTGCGGATCCGCGAGATGCGCAATGGCGGCGCCGGGGCCGAGTTCGTACGGCGACGGAGAATGAGTAACCGGGTCGTTCTCCGCCGCACCCACCCATACGTGGTCCGCACCCACGCCAAGCTGCTCAGCCCTCTGGGCGCCGGTGCCGGGACTGCCTACGAGGACGATGTCGTCCGCAGGGATTCCGCCTTCGCGCTGGGCGGCCTGCCCCACCGTGAACGAACCATAGCTGTGCCCAATGGCCGTCACATGTGGCCGTTCACCTTGATGAGTGGCCTGGATGCCGTCGAGGAACTGCCCGAAGGCCGCCCCACCCTTCTGGCCCCGCTCCGGGTCAGCAACCGAAAGGTCGCTCTCGGAGAACCTATCCGGGCCCATCTGCGGAGCGTCGTATCCGAGCCAAACGATTGAAGCGGTTTTGTGCTTCCCGCCATCAGCGGCGTTCGCCGACTTCCAGACGTCCATGGCGCGGTCGCCGTCGTCTTTCCCTACGTCCTTGAGCTGCGTGTTGAGCCCGGGCACGTAGGCAGCAACGTTGTCCGCCGTATCGGGATCGCCATACGACAGAATTGCCCTCCCCTGCCCCTCCGGCCCGATGCCCAGCAGAAGCGGTTCCGGCTCCTTTCCGGTGTCGCGCTCCAGGCGGGCCCTGATCATCTCGAAGCCCTGCCGTTGCCGCTGAACGGTCGGTGACACAGGCGTCCCCGGCGGGTACATCGCGATCAATCGGTCGAGGTTGACGCGATTAGCCTTGTCGCGAGCCTTCGCCGGGATTCCGTCGAGGTTTCCGATGACGCTCGGATTCAGCGCCATCTGTTCCTCCTGCTCCTCCTTACTCAGACCGTTCCACCAGTCCCGGACCTTTTTCGGGTCAGTTCCCTTCGCGGGAGCAGAAGCGAGCCCGACGGCCACTCCCGCAATCCTGGAGATGTCCGAGGCGTCCCGCTGCGACTCCAGGCCGTTCACGGCAAGCCCGCGGCCGACCCGGAGCCTCGCGAAAGCTTCTCCATAACGGCCGTCTATCTCCACAGCGCTCCGCAGGGCGTCGAATATGTGCTCCTCAAGCGTTTGCCGCTCCCGCTCCTTCTCAGGCACTCCCGCGTCCGGGTCTCCGGTGGGTATGTCCCCCTCATCGGCGTACATGACCTCACCGGTCGGAGCCACCCGGTACCCCCGCCGGGTGGCTTCGTCGATTGCCTGATGGAGCGCCTTCTGCTGCGCCCGGAGTTCAGTGATGGCCCCATCGAGCGTCGTCTGGATCAGTGCGCATTCCTCGCCGGCGAACTGCAAATTCTCGCTCAGCCTGCGCATGCGCTTCTGCGCGGCAGTTGCGGCCTCGCCCGACCAGGCATGAGCCAGCGGCCGGCGCATATGGACGTCCACGCGGTCGGTGTAGCCGCCGAGCCGATGGGCGATCTGCGCCCACTCGTCCTTGGCGCTCTCCAATGCGGAAAAGCGGAGGTTCTGAAGGTCTCGCACGGTCAGAGTCATGGGCCGTCACCCAAAGGGGCTGTCGTGGCGGGCAGCGCTCTGCATCGCCGGGCGGACGGAAACAGAGCTGCCGGCGGCAGGACGAGTGAACGCGTTGGCGGTTTCTTCGTCGTTCTTCTCGTAGTTGTCCGCAGACGACCGGAGCGAGCGGGCGATCTCACCGCTCTCTTTCCGGACATCATTGAGGCGTTCATGCCAAGATTTTTGGGTTCTCAGCAGATCTTGAACGAATGTGAAGCCCTCCGCCTGCCCAGGCACGGCCTGATGATGCGCGTTCAAACTACTCAGAGCAGTTCCGATGCCGCCTTGCATCTCTTCGCCATGGACGGCGCCAGCGCGTAACGCAGCCGGATCGACATTGGTGGTCGACATGATTCCCCCGATTCCCCGTTTTCTTCAGCCTTCTGGACCCAGCACCGGGGAGGGCACACACCAGCTCCCCCCAGGGCTGGACGACCTGTCACCATACGTGACGGGTCCGGGAGAACCCTTGCCGCAACGGCGCGCGATCCGGCCAACCTGTGTCTAGTTCGAAGTCGGCCCAAGACGGCCGGCCTTGACGGCGCGTATGAACGCCGACCAGGCCCCGGCCGGAAAGAGCAGCACCGGACCGGCGGGGTTCTTGCTGTCGCGGACGGGGACGGTGGTGGTGAGGTCATCGGCGATCTCGATGCAGTTGTCGGCTCCCCCATCGCTGAAGCTGCTCTTGCGCCATGCCACGCCAGCGTCCGCGACCTCGACACAGTTGTCGTCTCCGCCGTCGCTGTAGCTGCTCTTACGCCATGTCGCACCGGTCAGGTCGGGCGTCGTTTTCATGGCCTGCTCTCCTCTACCAACTGCCTGATCAGCGATAATGAGTTACGGGGCGTCAGCGCGGCATCCCGCAGGTGATCGTAAGACAGTCGGTAACGCTGCACTTCTTCCGGATCCTCGATCAGTTCACCCGACCCGTTGCCTTCCAGGTAGGCAACAGCACTGTCATCCGCCATCCACAGGAGCGCGAGCGGACTGCCCGACAATCGTTGTACCCCAGCAGAGAACGGAAGCACCTGAATCGTGATAGCCGGCGCTTCGGCGACATCCGCGATTCGATCCAGCTGAGCCCGCCAGACCTCGGCGTCGAGAACCGGACGCCGTAGAACCGACTCGTCGAGAATGAACCGCACGCTCGGCGACGGGTTGCGGTGCAGCAGTTCCTGTCTGCCCAAACGGGCCGCAACGTTCTCATCCAGCTCGTCAGGGCTTATGGGCGTCGGCCCCATCGACAACGCGAGCCGTGCGAAGGCTTCGGTCTGCAGCAGGCCAGGAACGATCAATGAGTACTTGTGGATGATCGTGGCCTTGGCCTCGTACCGCATGAACGCCCGATACCTGTCCTTGAACGCATCCAGCCGCGCCAGCCTCCACAGCCGCACCAGCAGTTCGCCCGTGCCGTACACCCGGTCCAGTGCCTCCATGACCGGCAGTTTGGAGAGGCGTTCGCCGGTCTCCAGGCGGTGGAGGTAGGTGCGGTCGTAGTTGGTCTCCTCGGCCAGTTGGGCCAGCGACCTGCCGGACGTCTCCCGTAACCGGCGGAGTTCGCAGGCGAGGACCCAGCGCGCGGAATCCTCGGTCTCGGAATTCTTTTCGACCATCTTCGAGTCCCTTGTTGCCCTTTCCCGCGACAACGCCGACTCCCTTTCGCGAGCGGCGCAGGAGCGACAACTCTAGGGCCATACAAGGCAATTGACAGCCCAGCCAGGACTCGAACGGAGAAGAGAAGGAATGGGAAATGTGGAGCGTGGCTCGGCGGCCGAGCGGGTCATGGACGCCGAGAAGGCACGGGACGAACTGCGGACGGCTCTGAAGGCGGCGGGGATCACCTTGCCGTCGCTGTCGCTCGACGGAGTCTCGCTGGCCGGGGACTTTCCGCGGCCGCTGGTGAGTCTGGGGCGCTGCACACCCGAACTCGCCCGACGGATCGCCGAGGCGCTGCGAAAGGGCGCGCCATGAAAGGCGAGGACGAGGCGACTGCGACGGCGGAATCCTCGCCGCCATATGACACGAATACGGAGGATGACCGGAAGGCGGCGGCCGACGGCGTTGCGCGGCGCCGCCGCACTGAATTGCAGGAGCGGGTCCGGGAAGCGAATCGGTTCAGTTCGCGGTGCCAGCCTCGTTGAGGTCGGTGAGGTCGGGGAAAAGGGTCCGCAGCCAGGTGGCTGCGCCCTCCGGGGTCGGTGTCTCCGGTACGCCTTGGGGGGTCGGCGGGCGGCGGACGAGGACGACGGGGATGCCGGCCTCTCGGGCGGCGGTCAGCTTGGGGGCCGTCGCCGCGGCGCCGCTGTCCTTCGTCACCAGGACGTCGATGCGGTGGGTGCGCAGCAGTTCGCGCTCGCCTTCCAGGGTGAAGGGGCCCCGGTCGAGCAGCACCGTCATACGGGGCGGGTGCGGGGGCTCGGGCGGGTCGACGGAGCGGACCAGGAACCACTGGTCGGTGAGGTGGGCGAAGGAGGACAGGCCCATGCGGCCGGTGGTGAGGAAGACGCGGGTGCCGAGGGCGGGGAGGGCGGCGGCCGCGTCGGCCAGGGAGGTGACCTGGTGCCAGGTGTCGCCGGGTCCGGGTACCCAGCCGGGGCGGCGGAGGGCCAGCAGGGGAACATGGGCGGTGACCGCGGCCAGGGCCGCGTGGTGACTGATCGTGCCGGCGAAAGGATGGGTGGCGTCGATGAGCGCGTCCACCGCGTGCTCGCGCAGCCAGCGGGCGAGGCCTTCGGGGCCGCCGAACCCGCCGATGCGGACCTCCCCGTCGGGCAGGCGGGGCGCGGCGACCCGGCCCGCGAGCGAGGTCGTCACGCGCAGGGCCGGCTTTGGTGCCAGGGTGGCGGCCAGGCGGCGGGCCTCCGTCGTACCGCCGAGGATCAGTACGTGGCGTGGCGGGCGGGCTGCGTCGGGCATGGGATGTGGGTTCCTCCGTGGCTGAAGAGCAAACGAAGGGTACGGGAGGCGGGCCGCGGGGAGCGGGCCCGGGCGAGGGCACGGCCGCGGGCGGGCGCAGCGCGCAGCTCGCCCACACCGGGCTGCGGCACGGCTGGACGACCGGGGCCTGTGCGACGGCGGCGAGCACGGCCGCGTACACGGCGCTGCTGAGCGGCGAGTTCCCCGACCCGGTGACGATCACCTTGCCGAAGGGGCAGACGCCGTCGTTCGCGCTGGCGGTGGAGGAGCTGGACGCCGGTGGCGGCAGCGCTCTGGCGGGTGTGGTGAAGGATGCGGGCGACGATCCGGATGTGACGCACGGTGCGTTGATCAGGGCCAGGGTGCGGGCCCTGCCGGCCGGGTCGGGGGTGCGCTTCAAGGCCGGTCCGGGGGTCGGGACGGTGACCCGGCCGGGGCTGCCCCTGGACGTCGGGGAGCCGGCGATCAACCCCGTGCCCCGGCAGATGATGCGGGAGCACCTGGCGGAGGTGGCGCGGCGGCACGGCGGTGCGGGGGCGGCGGCCGACGTCGAGGTGGAGGTGTCGGTCGACCACGGTGAGGAGATCGCGCGCAGCACCTGGAATCCGCGGCTGGGCATTCTGGGCGGGCTGTCGATCCTGGGGACCACCGGGATCGTGGTGCCGTACTCCTGCTCGGCGTGGATCGACTCCATCCGGCGCGGGGTGGACGTGGCGCGTGCGGCGGGTCGGACGCATGTGGCGGGGTGCACGGGGTCGACGTCGGAGAAGGTCGCCGTCGCGCTGCACCGCCTCCCCGAGGACGCGCTGCTGGACATGGGGGACTTCGCGGGCGCGGTGCTGAAGTACCTCCGGCGTCATCCGGTGGACCGGCTCACCATCTGCGGCGGGTTCGCCAAGCTGTCCAAACTGGCGGCGGGGCACCTGGATCTGCACTCGGCGCGGTCGCAGGTGGACAAGGGGTTCCTCGCGGAGCTGGCCCGGCGGGGCGGGGCGGACGCGGCGCTGGCGGCGGCGGTGGCCGAGGCCAACACCGGGCTGGCGGCGCTGCAGTTGTGCGCGGCGGCCGGCGTTCCACTGGGGGATCTGGTGGCGGCGGTGGCGCGGGACGAGGCGCTGGCCGTGCTGCGGGGCGCGCCGGTCGCGGTCGATGTGATCTGCATCGACCGGGCGGGGATGGTGGTGGGTCAGTCGGAGCCGCGGGGGCCGGGGGGCGGCGGCGGGCGAGGGTGATCCGTGGGCCGGTGAGGGCTTCCCCTCTGCCCTCACCGGCCGTTGCGGTCTCGGATGGTCTCCGGATGGCCTCGGATGGTCTCGGATCCGTCTACCGGCCGTTTCCG
The DNA here is from genome assembly GCF_042749045.1 of Streptomyces sp. NPDC059008. NCBI lineage: Bacteria > Bacillati > Actinomycetota > Actinomycetes > Kitasatosporales > Streptomycetaceae > Streptomyces > Streptomyces sp. NPDC059008. Next base: position 191,339 of record NZ_JBHYJC010000001.1, read on the forward strand.
GGGCGCCGGCTCCCTATCTGCGGTACTCGGCGGTCCTGGCCGGTCCCTCGTTCGAGAAGGGCGGGTAGTTCACGCCGAGCCGCTCGTGCACGCAGGAGTTGTCCAATCCGGTCAGCGAACCCAGCGCCGTCCCGAGGGCGCAGGCGGTCAGCCGTAGCGGGCTGTCGCGCAGCTCGGGGTGCTCCTCGCGGCCGTCGTGCCGCTTGCCGTGGTGCTTGCGCTCCGGGTCGTCGTGCACCACGCGCGCCTGGTCGCCCGCCGGCGCGGCGGCGGCCTTCGGGCGGGCGTGGTGGGCGGTGTCGTCGGCGCCGGCGGAGGTGGTGGTGCCGAAGAGGGTCAGCAGGGCTGCGGCGGCCACCGATCCGGCGGCCAGTCTGGTGCGCATCGTGGCGTACTCCTTCGATTCGGGTAACGCGGGTTCCCGTAGGTGTGCACCGTGTCCCTACCGGCATCCGGAGGGCGGATAACGGATATTCACCCCGATGCGGTCATATGATCAGTCAGACGCCGCAGGGTCCGTGCGGCCGCTCCCGGTCCGCCGAGTACAGGTGGCTGTCGCGGAACTGCTCGGCGCCCAGGGTGCGGCCGACCATGATGACGGCGGTGCGGACCACGCCCGCGGCCTTCACCTGCTCGGCGATGTCGGACAGCGTGCCCCGCAGGACGAGTTCGTCGGGCCGGGAGGCCATGGCGACGACGGCGGCCGGGCAGTCGGCGCCGTAGTGCGGCAGGAGCTCGGCGACGACCCGGTCGACGTACATCGCGGCCAGGTGCAGCACCAGCAGTGCCCCGCTGCGGCCCAGGGTGGCCAGGCCCTCGCCCTCGGGCATGGGGGTGGCGCGCTGGGCGACGCGGGTGAGGATGACGGTCTGGCCGACGGTGGGCACGGTCAGTTCGCGCTTGAGGGCGGCGGCCGCGGCGGCGAACGCGGGGACGCCCGGCACCACGTCGTAGGGCACTCCGGCCGCGTCCAGTCGGCGCATCTGCTCGGCGACCGCGCTGAAGACGGACGGGTCGCCGGAGTGCAGCCGGGCCACGTCGTGGCCCTCCTCATGGGCGCGGACCATCTCGGCGGTGATGGTGTCGAGGTCCAGCTGCGCGGTGTCGACGAGCCGGGCGCCGGGCGGGCACTCGGCGAGCAGCTCCCGCGGCACCAGGCTGCCGGCGTAGAGGCAGACCTGGCAGGAGGCGAGCGTACGGGCGCCGCGCACGGTGATCAGGTCGGCGGCGCCGGGACCCGCGCCGATGAAGTGGACGGTCATGGTGGGTGGACTCCTGGGGGAGGACGGGCACAGGGCGGACGAGAGCGGAACGGGGGCGAGGGGGCGGGGCTGCCCGGCCGGCCGGGTCGGGGCGGTGGGCCGCGGGGCTCGGCCGCCGCCTTACGTCAGCCGCGCCGGAGGCATCACGGCTGCTGCCCCGCCGCGGGTTTGACGGCCGCCCACTGCGTGACCGGCATCGCCTGCCGCCAGCCGGTGAAGCCGCCGACCGGCACCGCGTGGGAGACCGCGAGGCGGATCAGGTCGCCGCCGTGCCGCCGGTACCACTCGGTGAGCAGCGCCTCGGACTCCAGCGTCACGGTGTTCGCGACGATCCGGCCGCCCGGGGGCAGCGCCTCCCAGCAGGCGGCCAGCAGGCCGGGGGCGGTCAGGCCGCCGCCGACGAACACCGCGTCCGGCGTCGGCAGGCCCGCCAGCGCGGCGGGCGCGGCGCCGGGCACGACGCGCAGCGCCGGTACGCCGAGGGCGCCCGCGTTGCGGCCGATCCGCTCGGCCCGTACCGGGTCGCGCTCGACGCTGACGGCGCGACAGCCACGGTGCGCCCGCAGCCATTCGATGGCGATGGAGCCGGAGCCGCCGCCGATGTCCCACAGCAGTTCGCCGGGGGCGGGGGCCAGCGCGGCGAGCGTGGCGGCGCGAACATGGCGCTTGGTCAGCTGGCCGTCGTGCTCGTAGGCGGTGTCGGGCAGGCCCGGGACGGTGGCCAGGGCCGGGGTGCCGGGCGCGCGGACGCAGTCGAGGGCGATGACGTTGAGCGGGTCGGTGGGCGGCGCGTCCCAGTCGGCGGCCACCCCCCGCACCATCCGCTCGCGCTCACCGCCGAGTTGCTCCAGTACGCGCATCCGGGTCGGGCCGAATCCGCGGGCCCGCAGCAGGGCGGCGACCTCGGCGGGGGTGCCGGCGCCGGCGGACAGCACCAGCAGGCGGTGGCCGTCGTACAGCGCGCGGGCCAGGTTGTCGGTGGGCCGTCCGACGAGCGTGACGACCTCGGTGTCCTCGACCGGCCAGCCGAGGCGTGCACAGGCGTGGGAGACGGCGGAGGGGTGCGGCAGGACGCGGAGCCGAGGCCGCGTGGCGGGCGGGCGGTGGCCGTCGGGCGCGACGGCGCCGCCCGTCTCCTGCTCCTCCGGCGCTTCCCGCGCTTCCCGCGCCTCCTGCTCCGCCAGCACCTCGGTCAGCGTCCGCCCGATCCCGTAGAACATCGGGTCGCCGCTGGCCAGCACGCACACCCGGCGTCCGGCGTGCGCGGCGAGCAGCCCCGGGACGGCGGGGCGCAGCGGCGAGGGCCACGGGACGCGCTCGCCCGGGACGTGCGCGGGCAGCAGCGCCAGCTGGCGGGCGCCGCCGATCAGCACCTCGGCCGTGCGCAGGGCCTCCTGGGAGGCGGCGGGCAGTCCGTCCCAGCCGTCGGCTCCGATGCCGACGACGCAGAGGGGTTCAGGAGCGGCCGGGGCGGGTGGTGCGGGGCTCACTGCCGATTACCTCTTACCTCGGACGGGGGTGGGTGACGGGAGCCGAACTCTACTGACCGGTCGGGTGGGGCCGGCGACCGGGGACGGCCCCGCGGCCGCGGCGACCGGAGAGTCGGCCTCCATTTGAGCACTGCGGCACCGGCCCCTTCGCACCGCTCTGACCAGGCACGATCGGCCGTTCGACGGTAATGACAACGGTCACCGGTGCAGCCTTTGGATCTTTCGCGGAAGTGCGGTTTGCTTCGCCATCAGGAGCCAGGAAGGAGCGCGCCCATGACCGAGCACGCCCACAGCCACGGGCACGGCCACAGCCACGGGGTCTCACCGGACGCCGACCGGCGCTGGCTGCGCGCCGCCCTCGCCCTGCTCACCGCGTACATGGCGGTCGAGGTCGTCATCGGCGTGGTGGCGCAGTCGCTGGCGCTGATCTCCGACGCCGCCCACATGCTCACCGACGCGGTCTCGATCGTGCTGGCGCTGATCGCGATGCGGCTGTCCGCGCGGCCGGCCCGCGGCGGCTACACCTACGGGCTCAAGCGCGCCGAGATCCTCTCCGCGCAGGCCAACGGCATCACGTTGCTGCTGCTGTCGGTCTGGCTGGCCTACGAGGCGGTCCAGCGGCTGATCTCGCCGCCCGACGTGACCGGCGGGCTGGTGCTGGTCACCGCGCTGTCCGGGATCGTGGTGAATCTGATCTGCGCCTGGCTGCTGTCCAGGGCCAACCGCTCCAGCCTGAACGTCGAGGGCGCCTACCAGCACATCCTCACCGACCTGTTCGGGTTCGTGGCCACCGCCGTCTCCGGCCTGGTCGTGCTGCTGACGGGCTTCGCCCAGGCCGACGCGATCGCCACGCTGGTGGTCGTCGCGCTGATGCTGCGGGCCGGTACGGGGCTGGTGCGGGAGTCCGGGCGGATCTTCATGGAGGCCGCGCCGGCCGGGATCGACCCGGACGCGCTGGGCGACCACCTGGTCGCCGAGGACGAGGTCGTCGAGGTCCACGATCTGCACATCTGGCTGATCACCTCCGGGCATCCCGCGCTCTCGGCGCACATCCTGGTGGCCCCGGGCGGCGACTGCCACAAGGTCCGCCGGAACCTTCAGGAACTGCTGAGCGGGGAGTACGGCATCACCCACGCCACGCTCCAGGTCGACCACGTCGGCGAGCAGGGCGACGCCGACGAGGTGCTGACGCTGGGGCCGCGCCCCGGTCCCGGGGCCGCCCCGGAGCCCGCCGCCGACCACTGCGAGAACGCGCACGGCCCGGTGCACCGGCCGGGACCGCACCGGCACTGAGCGCCGGGCCGCCGGGGGGGACCGGCCCGCCGCCGCCTCCGCCGGGCGCCGCCCCTCGGGTGAACCCGGCCCCGGCCAGGGGCCGCGTGCCACCGGTGGCGGGCGCCGCGGTGCTCGGATGACGGCATGAGAACCGCCGTTGTCTGCGCGCTGCTGTGCGCCGCCACCGCCCCCGGCCCGATCGCCGCCGTACCCGCCCCGCAGGCACCGCCCCCCGTCTCGGTGTCGGTCGCGGTGACCGACGGCGCCGACGACAGCGAGACCGGCAGACGGCTCGAATACCGCGTCACCGTGCACAACCTGGGCGCCGACCAGGTCCACGGGGCCCGGGTCGAACAGCGGATGCCGGCCACCACGACCTCCGCCACCGCACCCGCCGGCACCGTCCAGGGCCACGGGACGGGCGGCCGGAAGGTCACCTGGCGCGCCGATCTGCCCGCGCACGACGTCCAGGTCTTCACCGCCACCGCCGTACTCGGCGACCGCCCTGACCGCACCACCACCGCCGCCCCCGGCACCCTGCGCGCCGCCGCCACGGCCTGCGTCTACGTGGGCGGCTCCTACGCCCCGGTGGCCTGCTCGGGCGACCTCGACGACCTGCCGCAGACGGGCCCGGCGGGCGACGGCAACGACGGCTGGGGATGGTGGGCGGTGGCCGCCGCGGCCGCGGCGCTGCTGGTGCCCGGGGTGGTGCGGACCGTGCGCCGGCGGCGGGCGGCGACGGCCCCGCGCTGAGCCGGGTCCCCGCGCCGGGTCACCCGTTGGCACCGGCCCCGCTCGCGAGCGACAGCCCTACGGACTTGCCTGGAAGGTGGCCGTACGGCAGGGCTCACGGGAGGACGACGCGATGTCAGCGAGGGGCCCGGCGTCGGCACGGGGCCTGGCCGGCGGGGTGCTGCTGCTGGTCGGTGCGCTGCTGCTGCCGCTCGGGCTGGCCGCCACCTGGGCACGCGCCGAACTGACCGAGACCGACAGCTATGTGGAGACGGTCGCGCCGCTGGCCGGCGACGCGGCCGTACAGCAGGCCGTCGTCGACGACGTCACGGACGGGGTGATGGCGCGCATCCAGCTCGACGGTCTGCTCAAGGGGCTGCTCAGAGCCGTACCGCGCGCGGAACGTCCGGCCGTGCGCCGCCACTTCACCCACGGCATCCGGGAATCGGTCGCCAAACAGGTGCGCCAGGTCGTCACCGGCAGCGGATTCCCCGCCATGTGGAACGGGGTGCACCGGACCGCCCACCGGTCCCTGGACGGCACCCTGGCCGCCCCCGGCAATGCGGCGGTCACCCTCGACCTCACCCCTGTCCTGGAGCGGGTCAAACGCCAGCTGTCCGACAACGGCTCGGGCATGGGGGTGGACTTCGTCCGCCGGGTGCCGCGCTCCGGCGTGGAGGTGGTGCTGCTGGAGGCCGCGTACGTACCCCGGGTCCGGGCCGTCTACGACGTCGTCCGGCACGGGGCGCTGCTGCTGCCGCCGGCCGCGACGCTGTGCCTGATGGGCGGGCTGCTGCTGGCGCGGCACCGGCGGCGGGCGCTGATCTGCGCCGGGGCGGGCTGCGCGGCGGCCGCCGCCCTGCTGGCCGTGGCGCTCGCACTGCTCCGCGGCCGCACCCTGGACGCGCTGCCCGCCATGGTCTCCCGGCCCGCCGCGGACGCGTACGCCGATGCGCTGACCGGTCCGCTGCGGACCGGCGTCTGGCTGGTCGTCGGCGCGGGAACGCTGACCGCGGTGCTGGCCGCGGCGGGGCCGCCGGCGGTCCGGGCCTGGCGCGCACGGCGCGGCGCCGGTCCCGGCTGAGGGCCGGTCAGATCGCCAGGACCGTCTTGCCCTGCGCCCGGCCGGTGCGGCTGGCCGCCAGCGCCTCCGGGGCCTCTTCCAGGGAGACCTCGCGGCCCACGAGGACGGTCAGGCGGCCCGCGTCGACATGGCCGGCCAGGATCTCCAGGAGCTGCGGGGAGGGCCGGTTGACGAAGTTGAAGCCGCGCAGGTTGTGCTCGGTCAGCTCGTCGGCGTCCGCCGAGCCGATCAGCGAGACGGCCGTGCCCCCGTCGCGCACGGTCCGGGTCAGCTCGCCGAACTCCGCGGGACCGCTGATCATGTCGATCAGCACGTCCACCCCGTCCGGATGCGCGGCCAGGACCTGGTCGGCGAGCGGGCCGGCGGTGTGGTCGACGGTCTCCGCCGCGCCCAGGTTGCGCATCAGCTCCGCCATGGCCGGGCGGGCGGTGGCGATCACCTCGGCGCCGCGGCCGGCCGCGAGCTGGGTGGTGAAGGTGCCGACGCCGCCGGTCGCGCCGACGATCAGCACGCGCTTGCCGTCGCCGATCCGGGTCTCCTCGACCAGGTTGTACGCGGTCATGCCGGCCGTCGGCAGCGCCGCGGAGGTCGCGTAGGTGACGCTGCGGGCGGCGTGCGCGATGCGCTCCTCGTCGGCGATGGCCAGTTCGCAGTACGAGCCCCCGCCCTGCTCCGGGCGCTGGAACTGGCCGAACACCGCGTCGCCGACGGTGAACCGCCGTACGCCGGTGCCGATCGCGAGCACCTCGCCCGCCCCGTCCGTCCCCAGGACCAGGGGGAAGGAGGCCGGGACGGCATCCCCGAACATCCCGTCGGCGAGCTTCCAGTCGATGGGGTTGAGTCCGGCGGCGGACAGCCGCACCAGGACCTCACCGGGCCCTGGATCGGGCTGCGGCAACTCCATGAGCTGCGGCTGTTCGCCGAATGCGCTGACTGCTACGGCTCTCATCGTGGCGTTCCCTTCCACCCTTCCGACCGGTGGCCGAAGTGGATCGTAAGCACGCCGGTGCGGCCGGATGCGGCAGGAGCAGAGGCGGTGCGGCGGAAGCAACTCGTACGGCCCCCCGGGGCGGGCGGAAAGTCGCCCCCGCCCCGGGGGCGCGACGGCGGACCCGGCCATGCCCCGTCGGACGGGCCCTAGACCGCCTGCAGTGCGAGCGTCGGTGACAGCCGTGCCGCCCGTACCGCCGGGTAGAGGCCCGCGACCGTGCCGATCACCAGCGTCGCGCCGAAGCCGCCGCCGACCGCCCAGGCGGGGACCACCCAGGGCATCCCGCCCGACGCCGCGAAGACGTAGGTGGCGGCGGAGCCCAGGACGATGCCGGCGAGGCCGCCGAGTCCCGACAGCAGCAGTGACTCGGTGACGAACTGGAGCCGGATCTGACCGCGGGTGGCGCCCATGGAGCGGCGCAGCCCGATCTCGTGACGGCGTTCCAGCACCGAAATGATCATGGTGTTGGCGACGCCGACACCGCCGACGAGCAGCGCCACACCGCCCAGTCCGAGCAGCAGGTCGGTGAACGCGCCCTCGGTGGCCGCCTTGGCCTGGAGGGCCGACGACGGGTCGGTGACCTCGATGTTGCGCGGGTTCTCGGGGTCGACGGTCTGCGCGATGAGGTCGCGTACGTCGTGCACGGACGCGTCGGTGGAGCGCTCGTAGACCGCGGTGGGGTGGCCGTCGAAGGAGAGCAGCTCCGTCGCGGCCGCCCAGCCGACGAGGGCGGAGCGCTCGATCTCGGGGGCCAGCGGAAGCGGGTCGAGGATGCCGAGGACGGTGAAGTAGCGGCCTCCTATGGAGACCTGCTGGGAGGGGTGGGTGACGCCGAGCCGCTGGGCGGCGACATGGCCGAGGACGACGGCCGGGTAGCGGCCGTTGGCGGCGTTGAGCCAGGTGCCGGACGCCATGGTGCCGCGCAGCGTGCCGAGCAGCCCCTCGTCGGCGGCCTTGACGGTGATGCCGCCGGTCTCCTCCTCGGGGATCTTCTCGCTGCGCCGTACCGAGGAGCTCAGATCGCCGGTGGCGCCGACCCGCTCGACGCCCGCGATCCGCCCCACCATCCCGGGCGCGCGCTTGGGTAGCTTCACCTCCCCGCCGAACATGTCCTGGCCGGGCGTGGCGACCAGCATGTTCGTCCCCAACGCGTCCAGTTTCGCCAGGAGCTGGGCCTTGCTGGAGGCGGAGATGCCGACCACCGCGATCATCGTGGCGATGCCGAGGGCGATGCCGAGGGCGGAGAGCACCACCCGCAGGGGGCGGGTGCGCAGCCCGGCCGAGCCGACGTGCAGGACGTCGCGCGGTCCCAGGGCGGCGGGGGAGAGCCGGGTGGGCCCGGTGCCCCGTCGCCCGGCTCGTGCGCCGGATCGTCCGGGCGCCCGGCTCATCGGGTCACGCTCCGCGCCTGGGCTGCCGCGCCCCGCCGGTCGGCGACCACCCGGCCGTCCCGTATCCGTACCTGCCGGGGCAGGCCCGCGGCGATCTCGCTGTCGTGGGTGATGACGGCGATGGTGGCGCCCTCCTCGTTGAGGTCGTGCAGCAGCCCGAGCACCGCCTCGCCGGAGGCGGAGTCCAGGGCGCCGGTGGGTTCGTCGGCCAGCAGCAGATCCGGCTCGCCCACCACCGCGCGGGCGATCGCCACCCGCTGCTTCTGTCCGCCCGACAGCTCGTGCGGGCGGTGCGTCATCCGGTCCGCGAGCCCCACCCGGGCCAGCGCGTCGGCCGCCCGCCGGCGGCGTACGGCGCGCGGCAGCCCGGAGTAGAGCAGTCCCTCGGCGACGTTGTCCCGGGCGCTGATGCCGGGCACGAGGTGGAAGGACTGGAAGACGAAGCCGATGTGCCGGCTGCGCAGTGCGGAGAGCCGCCGGTCGCCGAGCGTGGCGATGTTGTGCCCGGCGAGGGTGACCGTGCCGGCCGTGGGGCGGTCCAGGGTGCCGATGATGTGCAGCAGCGTGGACTTGCCGGAGCCGGACGGGCCGACGATGGCCAGCAGCTCGGCGCGCGCCACCCGCAGGTCCACCCCGCGCAGCGCGGCGACGCCGCCCGGGTACTCCTTGGTGACGCCCGCCAGTTCGACGACGTGGTCGGCGGGTCCGTCCGGGCCGCGCAGGCCGTCGCGGGGTTCGGTGGTGAGGGTCATGCCTTCGGCACCCCGACCTTCATGCCCGGCTTCAGCCGGCCGCCGGTGATCTCGACCCGGCCCTGCCCGAACATGCCCAGCTTCACCGGTACTTCCCGCACCCGGCCGCCCTCGACGACCTGCACCCCGAAGCCGCCGCCGGGCAGCGCAAGCAGCGCGCCGACCGGCACCGTCAGGGCGTCCTCGCGCACCTCGCCGACGACGTCGACGGTGACCGGCGACCGGTCGAAGGCGGTGCGGCCCCCGGGGTCGGTGAAGGTGACCCGGGCGGTGATCTTGGGGGTCCTGCTCTGCGGGTCGGTGCCCTCCTCGGTGACGGTCCGGTCGACGGAGTCGACCCTGCCCGCGGCGGTCCGGCCGTCCGGCAGGTTCACCGTCACCTTCGTACCGGGCCGGGCCAGATCGGCCTGGGCGACATCGAGCTTGACCTGGACCTCGCGGGTGGAGCCGGTGGCGGTCAGCACCGGGCGGCCGGGCGCGGCCGGATCACCGACCGCCGCCTCCTTCTTGTCGACCCGCACCGCGCCCGGCTGGAAGGAGATCTGGTCCGGGCCGGTGGTGCCGGTCCGCTTCAGGCCGTGCGCCTTCTGCCAGCGCTTGACCGCGTCGGTGGTGCCCGCGGTGAACTCCTCGTCGACGGCGAGCCGGTCGCCGTAGCCGAGGGCGCGCAGATTCTCCTTGAGCTGGCGGACGTCTTGGCCCTCGTCGCCCTGCTTGAGCTGCCGGTACATCGGCTTGGGGCCGTACATCAGCCGCACCTGGTGGCCGTCGACCTCATAGAGCGCGCCGTCCCGCCGCACCGTGGAGCCGCCGGCCGGCAGCCAGGTCAGGGTGCCGGACGCACCGGCGTTGACCTTGCGCTCCTTGGCGTAGCCGAGGGTGCCGTCGACCTGGGTGCTGCTGCTGAGGTCCTGCCGCCGGACGGTGTCGGTGGCCGGCGGCAGGCCCTCGCCCGACGCCCGGCGCCCGGTGTCCGCGCGGCCGGTGACGGTACCCAGGGCCACGCCGCCGCCGGCCAGCAGCGCGGCGACGACCAGCGCGGGGACGAGGTACGTGGTGCGGCGGCCGCGGCGCGCGGGTCCCGGGGCACCAGCGGGGCGGCCGCCCGCTTCGGGCTCAGCCATTCTTGCCACCGCACGCCGCGTTGGCCTTCTCGAACTTCTTCTGCTGGTCCGGGGGGATGCGCTGCGCCTGCTGCATCCCGTCGCCGCCGAACTTCGGGTCCGGCATGTTGAAGCCGTGCTGCCGCATACAGCGGGCGAACCTCAGCATCTTGTCCTTGTCGGCCTGGCTCGGGCCGTTCGCACCGGCCTGCGGGCCGCCTTCCTGACAGGCCTTGAACGCCTTCTTCATCTTCTCCGGATCGCTCTTGCCGCCGCCGACGACCAGGCTGCGTGGGTCCTGGCCCGGCTTGGGCTCCTGGACCTGTACGCCGTGCTCGCGCAGGCACTGGCGGTGCTTGTAGGCCGCGTCCGCCTCCTTGCCCCTGCCGCTCGCGTCGGAGCCGCCCTTGTCCTTCGCCCCGCCGCCGTCGTCGCCGGAGCAGGCCGTGGCGAACAGGGCCAGGCCGGCCATCAGGGCCGCCGCCGCGAGGGACGTACGCCGCTGCCCGGCTGATGGACGCGTACTGCGCTGCCGCATGGTGTTCCTCCTGGGATTCCTCGGCACACGGGAGGTGCCCGACGCGGCAGAGGCTGGCAGCGGGCCGCCTTTCGTTTCTCTAACCGCTCGGCGGCGTCCGGCTCCAGCGTGGTGAATTCCCTGGTCCGGGGCGTTGCGGCGGAAGAGGTTTACGTCGAGGAAAGGCGGCCCTCGGGTACACATGACCGCATGCGTGTTCTGGTGGTGGAGGACGAGGAGTTCCTCGCGGACATGATCGCCGCGGGCTTGCGCCGCGACGCGCTCGCGGTGGACATCGCTCATGACGGCCGCGAGGCGCTGGCCAAGCTGCGGCTCGGCGCGTACGACGTGCTGGTCCTGGACCGTGATCTGCCCGGGCTGCACGGCGACGAGGTGTGCCGGCACGTCGTGGAGCAGGGGCTGCTGACGCGGGTGCTGATGCTCACCGCGTCCGGCACGGTCCACGACCGGGTGGCCGGTCTCGGGCTCGGCGCCGACGACTATCTGACCAAGCCGTTCGCGTACGAGGAGTTGCTCGCCCGGGTCCTGGCGCTGGGCCGGCGGGCCCGGCCCGCCCTACCGCCGGTCATCGAACGGGCCGGCGTCACCGTCGACACCGCGCGCCGGCTGGCGGTGCGCGACGGCCGTCCGCTGGCCCTGTCGCGCAAGGAGTTCGGGGTGCTGGAGGTCCTGCTGCGCGCCCAGGGCGCGGTGGTCAGCGGCGACGACCTGATCGAGGAGGTGTGGGAGGAGCACACCAGCTACCGCACCAACGCCGTCCGCGTCACGCTGAGCAAGCTGCGCGCCAAGCTCGGCGAGCCGCCGGTGATCGAGACCGTGCCCGGCGCCGGATACCGGATGGGCGAGGGGCCGGGCGAGCGACGGTGAAGCGTGCCTGGCTGCCCGGCAGCGAACGGGTCCGGCTCACCGCGCTCTACGGCGGGCTGCTGGTGCTGGCCGGCGCGATGCTCATCGGCCTGGTCTACGTCCTCGTTCGGCAGGGCCTCTACTCCAGTCTGAGCACCGCCGTCACCACCGCCGCACCGCGCGGTCGGGGCCCTTACGCCACCGGGTCCGCGCCCGCCCTCGGCCCGACCGTGGTGCCCGCCTCCCCGCTGCCCGGCTACGAGCAGGCCCTGGGCGACGGCGGCCGCTACCGCGTCACCAAGGACATCACCGACGCCACCGAAGCGGCCGCGCTGGGGCGGCTGCTGACCGTCTCGCTGATCGCGCTGCTGGTCTTCGCGGTGATATCGGTGGCGCTGGCGTGGTGGATGGCCGGCCGGGTGCTGCGCCCGGTCGGCGTGATCACCCGCACCGCCCGCCGGCTGTCCACCGCCAATCTGCTGGGGGTCCCCCCGGGCGAAGGCTGGGGGAGGATCGCCCTGGACGCCCCGCCCGGCGAACTCAAGCAGCTCGCCGACACCTTCGACGGCATGCTGGACCGGATCGAGCATCTGGTCTCCGCGCAGCAGCGGTTCGCCGCCAACGCCGCCCATGAGCTGCGCACCCCGCTCGCCGTACAGCGCGCCGCCGCCGAGATCGGCCTGGCCGACCCGGACCCGGCCAACGTACGGCGGATCCGCGGCAAGCTGATCGAGGTCGCCGAGGACAGTGAGCAGCTGATCGAGGGGCTGCTCCTGCTGTCCGTCTGCGACCAGGGCCTGCAGCGCCGCGAGCCGGTGGCCTTCGGTGAGCTCACCGAGTCCGTCGCCGCCGAGTACGCCGAGGACGCCTGGCGGCGCGGTCTGACCCTCGCCACCGACATCCGGGCCCACGCTCCGGAGGAGGGCGGACCCCCATCGCCGACCGTCGACGGCGACCCCGTCCTGCTCGCCCACCTCGTGCGCAACCTGGTCGGCAACGCCGTGCGCCACAACCACCCCGACGGCCGGATCACCCTCAGCGTCCACGGCCGCACCCTGGAGATCAGCAACACCGGGCCGGCCGTGCCCGCCGCGTCCATCCCCTATCTCTTCGAGCCGTTCCGCCGCCTGGAGGAGCGCCGGCACGCGCCCGGGGAGGGCGCCGGGCTGGGCCTGTCGATCGTCGCCTCCATCGCCCGCGCACACGACGCCTCCGCGACCGCGCACCCCAACCCGGACGGCGGTCTGACGGTCCGCGTCACCTTTCCGCCGCGGGCGGTCTGACGGTCCGTGGAGCACTCCACACCCGATTGCCCACATGACGGGACCCGTCGCGGGCGGCGGGATTCAATGACTCAATGATCCGGTTCGAGTCCGTCACCAAGCGCTACCCCGACGGGACCACCGCCGTCGACGACCTCTCCTTCGAGGTCGGCGAGGGGGAGCTGGTGACCCTCGTCGGACCGTCCGGCTGCGGCAAGACGACGACCATGATGATGGTCAACCGGCTCATCGACCCCACACAGGGACGGATCTACGTCGACGGTGCGGACATCGCCGGTGTCGACCCGGTCCGGCTGCGCCGCCGCATCGGCTATGTCATCCAGCAGACCGGCCTCTTCCCGCACCGCACGGTCCTCGACAACACGGCCACCGTGCCCGTTCTGACCGGTTGGAAGAAGGCGGCGGCCCGCGAGCGGGCGGCCGAACTGCTGGACCTGGTCGGCCTGGACCCGGCCGTCTACGGCGCGCGCTATCCCGAGCAGCTCTCCGGAGGCCAGCGCCAGCGCGTCGGCGTGGCCCGCGCGCTCGCCGCCGACCCGCCCGTGCTGCTGATGGACGAGCCCTTCGGCGCGGTCGACCCGGTCGTGCGTGACCGGCTCCAGAAGGAGTTCCTGCGGCTGCAGTCCACCCTCCACAAGACGGTGCTGCTGGTCACCCATGACATCGAGGAGGCCATCCGGCTCGGCGACCGGATCGCGGTCTACGGGGCCGGACGCATCGAGCAGTACGACACCCCCGCGAGCGTCCTCGGTGCCCCGGCGACGCCGTACGTCGCCGAATTCGTGGGCACCGACCGGGCGTTGAAGCAGCTCTCGGTGACCGGTATCGACCGCGGCGACCTCGAACGCCCGCCGTTCGCCCGGCTCGGCGAGCCGGCCGCGCGGGCTGCGGGACGGCTACGGGCCGAGGGCGCCCGCTGGGCGGTGGTACTGGACGAGGACGGCGAACTGCACGGCTGGGTGGGCGCGGAGGAGCTGACCGGTGCCGTCGGCACGGTCGCCGGACACGCCCGCCGCATGGAGGCCTGGGTACCGGTCAGCGGCACCCTCAAGGCCGCCTTCAGCGAGATGCTCAAGCACGACGCCGGCTGGATCGCGGTCCTGGACGGCCGGCGCTTCCTGGGCGTCCTCACCCCGACCAAGCTCCATGAGGCGCTGCGCCGCACCATCGACTCGGACGAGCGGGGAGTGCCGCGGGAGCGGGCGCGGGTGGACTCGGTGCCCACGGAGTAAGGCGGAGGGGAGGGAAGGCTGTGCGCGGAGGCGTCCGGCGCGTGTTTCACGTGAAACGTCCGCTGTGCTGGCCTGCGTGCTGTTTCACGTGAAACAGCGGCCCGCTCGCCGTTGCGGCGATACGCATGCCACACCGGACCGCCCGTGGGACGCGGCTCAGCTCTTCGGCAGCAGCCCCTTCGCCACGAGGTAGTTGCGCGCCACGTCCGCCGGGAGCCGTCGCCAGCTGTCCACCTGTTCGTTGAGGTGCGCCAGATCGGCGGTGGTCAGAACCGTGTTGAGGCGATTGAGCGCGGCGGTGGCGCGCGGGCCGCCCGCTCGGGCGCGGTTGACGACGGGGAGGACGTAGTCGGCGTTCTGCAGCTTCTTGTCGTCGGCGAGCAGCACCAGCCCGAACTGGTCGAGGGTGGCGTCCGTGCTGGTGGTCAGCACCAACTGGTCCTGTCCGTTCTGCACGGCCTGCTTGGCGGGCGTGGTGCCGACCCCCTTCGGATCGATGGCGGTGATGTCGATCCCGTACTTCTTCCGCAACCCCGGTGCGCAGAAGGGTCGTTGGACGCACTCGTCGCCCGCTGCGAGCCGCACCGGCAGCTGGGCGCGGCCCAGGTCGCTGAGCGTCTTGAGGTGGTGCTTGCGGGCGTATGCGGCGCTCACCGCGAAGGCGTTCTGGTCGACGGCCCGGCCGGGCGGGAGCACGGTCAGGCCGCGGCGGGCGGCAAGCCGGCGGAGCACGGCCATCGTGGTGCCGAGGTCGGGCGAGGCGACGGGGGCCGCCTTGGAGCCGTTGTCCTTGGCGTTGAGCCAGTCCGCGAAGGTCGCGGCGTACTCGGGGACGACATCGATCTGCCCGGCCTCCAGCGCGGGTTCGTACAGCTCGCGGTTGCCGACGGTCAGGACATGGGTCCGGTAGCCGGCGTGGTCGAGCAGCGCCGCGTACATCCGGGCGAGCAGCTCGCTCTCGGTGAAGCCGGCCGAGCCGATGGCCAGTTCGCTGCTGTCCCCGGGCGAGGCGGTGATCGCGGAGCGGGTCTCCAGGGAGGGGCCGGTGGCGCATCCGGTGAACCCGACGACCGCCAGGGCCGCGACGGCCGTGCGGACCGTACCGGCGGCCCTCATCCGGCCCGCCCCCGCGCCCGCCCCGGCGCGAACCGCTCCACGAGCTCGAAGACGGCCTCCATCAGCAGCGCGAACACCGCGACCAGCACCGCACCGGCGACCACCTGCGGGGTGCTGGCCAGGTTGAACCCCGCGGTGATGATCCGGCCCAGGCCCCCGCCGCCGACCAGCGCGGCGAGTGTGGCGGTGGCCACGAGCTGGACCGCGGCGATCCGTACGCCGGTCAGCACCAGCGGAAAGGCCAGCGGCACCTCCACCCGCCACACCAGCTGCCACCCGGTCATCCCCATGCCCCGCGCGGCCCGCACCACGCTCCGGTCCACCTCACGCATCCCGACGTACGCATTGGTCAGCAGCGGCGGGACGGCGAACAGCACCAGCGCGATGATCGTCGGCCACTGCCCGTGCCGCCCGAGAGGGGTGAGCAGCAGCAGGACGAGTACGGCGAAGGTCGGCACCGCGCGCCCGACATTGGCGAGGTTGACCGCCAGCGCGCCGCCGCGCCCGAGGTGGCCGAGGGTCAGCGCGATCGGCAGCGCGATCAGGGCGCTGATGACCAGGCAGGCGAAGGTGAGGACGAGGTGCTGTTCGAGGCGGTGCCAGACGCCGTTCTCACCGGCCCAGTTGGCGCCGGTGGTCAGCCATGTCCAGACCTCGGAGAGGGTGTTCATGACCGCTGCCCGGGAGCCGCGACCGGCCGCCTGAGCCCCGCGCCGGCCCGGATCCGCACCCGCGCCCGCCGGCCGGCCCGCCGCCAGGGGGTGAGCAGCCGTTCCGCGCCGAGCAGCAGCAGGTCGAAGACGACCGCGATGAGCACGCACAGCACGGACGCGGTGAGCACCTGCGCCTTGAAGAACCCGTTCATCCCGGCGTAGATGAGGTTGCCTAGCCCCCCGTAGCCGACGATCGCACCGACCGTGGTGAGGGCGACCGCCGAGACCGTGGCGATCCGCAGCCCGGCCATCGCGGCGGGCACGGCCAGCGGGAACTCCACGGTCAGCAGTTGGCGCAGCGGCCCGTAGCCCATGCCGCGGGCGGCTTCCGTGGCCTCGGCCGGGACGCCGTTCAGCCCGGCCAGGATGTTCCGCACGAGCAGGGTGAGGGAGTAGAGGGCGAGGCCGACCACGACGAGGGTGGCGGAGAGCCCGTAGACCGGCAGCAGCAGCGAGAACATCGCCAGCGACGGAATCGTGTAGAGGACCGTGGTGATGCCGAGCACCGGCCCGGCCGTCCACCGCCGGCGACGGGCCAGCACGGCCAGCGGGACCGCGATCACCAGCCCCAGCGCCACCGAGACCACCGTCAGCTGGATGTGCTGGACGACCGCGTCGAGCAGGATCTGCCGGCGGGTGCTCAGGTACTCGCCGCAGATCCAGTCGTTACGGGCCAGGCAGTCGTCCGGCGGCGGTGCGGTCACGGTACGAGTCCACCGCGGCGGGGGCGGGGTGTCGCGGCGGACGCGTCCGATCGGGCTCCCCCTTCGCCCACCCCGCACGGACCTGCGCACTCGGCGTAGACACCCCACGTATACACGCAGTGTGTACTACCTATGTATAGTTCCCCGGAGTCCATGGGACCGGTGCGACCGGCGGTCGGCGCGACAGGGCACGCCCCTGTGCGCGCCGGCCTCGCCATGCCCGAAAGCGCAGGTCACGGACTCCTTGCCGACCACCCCGCGCCCGAAGAGAGACCCGCATGCCGAAGCAGAAGTCCACGGCCCGCAGCCTGTCCACCGCCGGGCTGCTGGCAGCCACGTCCCTGGTCCTGGCCCTCAGCGGCTGCGCCACGTACGACGTCACCGCGCCGGCCGACGCCCGCGCCGAGGCCTCGGCGGAGGGCAAGGCGACGGACGGGAAAGCGAGCGACGGAAAGGCGAACGGCGGAAAGGGCACGGAGGCCGGCGGCGTCGACTGCGCCAAGGCCAAGTGCGTCGCGCTCACCTTCGACGCGGGCCCCAGCGAGAACACCGCACGCCTGCTGGACATCCTCAAGAAGGAGAAGGTGCACGCGACCTTCTTCATGCTCGGCAAGAACCATGTCGCCAAGCGCCCGGCCGAGGTCAAGCGGATCGACGCCGAGGGCCATGAGCTGGCCAACCACACCTGGTCGCACCAGATCCTGACCGAGATAGCGCCCGAAGAGGCGAAGCGGGAGCTGTCCCGCCTCCAGGACGCGGTCCGCAAGATCACCGGCAAGACGCCCCGGCTGATGCGCCCGCCGCAGGGCAGGACCGACGGGGAGGTCTCCAAGATCAGCAAGGACCTCGGGCTGGCGCAGGTCCTGTGGAGCGTGACCGCCAAGGACTACCAGACCAACGACTCGGCCCTGATCACCAAGCGGGTGCTCGAACAGACCGAGCGCGACGGCGTCATCCTGCTGCACGACATCTACCAGGGCACCGTGCCGGCCGTCCCGGGCATCCTCAAGGAACTGAAGAAGCGCGGCTACACGGTCGTCACGGTCTCCCAGCTGCTCTCCCCGGCGAAGCCGGAGCCGGGGATGGTCTACCGGCCGGAGTGACGGCAGCGCCCACCGACCCCGGACCGTCGGCGAGCCCACAGCGGATACGCGCGAGCCCGGCCCACGCACAGGGGACGTGGGCCGGGCTCGTGAACATCCGGCGATCGCGTGCGGCCTCGCGGACCGCGTTCGGCCTTACGGAGTGCGGTCAGCCCTGCGGGCGCTCCGCCTCCACGCGGCGGCGGCCGCTCTCCTCGGACGTCGTCGGCGCCTGGCCGGGCGCGCCGCCCTGCCCCGGCTTTGCCCCCTGCTTGCGCGGCGGGACGATGGCCTCGGTGTCCTGCGGGAACGTCAGCTGCTGGCTCTGCCACTCCAGGGCCGGTACGACCTCCCGCCGCCAGGTGGCGAACTGGTGGCTGCCCTGCGGCAGGATGATCGAGTCGACCGTCATCGGCGACTTGGCCGCATGGAGGAACTTCATGGTGGGGCCGTAGTTCGCCTCACCCTTGCGGCTGCTGGCCACCAGCGCGGAGACCTGCGGCGCGGGCAGGTTCTTCAGACGCCACAGCAGATCGTGCTCGCGCTCCCGCTGGGCGCCCGCCGCGCCGGCGCCGAAGAGGCTGCCGGTGGTCAGGTCGTCCTTGATGGCGTAGTCCCCGGAGAGCGAGACCGCCGAGGTGTACACCTTCGGGTTGCGCATCGCCAGCTGCAGCGAGCAGGTACCGCCGGACGAGTAGCCGAACGCGCCCCAGGCACTGGGGTCGCGGCCCACCCGGTAGGCCGACTTCATGGCGTCCGGCAGGTCCTTGGTGAAGAACGTCTCGGCCTGCGGACCGCCCGGCACGTCCACGCACTCGGTGTCCCGCGGCGGCGCGATCGTCGGCCGCACCATCACGATCACCGTCGGCTGCATCTTGCCCTGGGCGATCAGCCTGCCCGCGTTCTGCGGCACCTGGAGGTGCTGCGCGAGGTTCATGATCCCGCCGGGGTAGCCGCTGATGACGACCATGACGGGGAACCGCTGCCGGCGGAACTGCTCCTGGAAGTACTGCGGCGGCAGGTAGATGAAGCCCGGGTTGATGGCCCGGGTGCGGCGCCCGACGATCCGTACGGACTCGACCTTGCCCACCTTGTCGGCAGGCCCCTTGGGCAGACCGGTCACCCGATCGAGACCCTGCGGGCCCGCCGGTTGGACCAGCCCGCCCTTGAGGTTGCCGACCGAGGCGTACTGCCCGCCGCCCTGGCTCACGGACACCGGCGCCTCTTCGTTGTTGCCCAGCAGCTCGTCCCAGTTGCCGTAGAACTCGAAATTCGCATTCACGGCGAGGGCGAGCGCGCACACGATCGACACCTGGGTGACCACGATGGCGCCCAGCCTGCCCAGTACGGCACGGATCCCGCGCTTGGCCAGCCGGGGCCAGAGCCACACCGTGGCGGCCACACAGGCCACCGCCAGCACGACCACCGTGTATTCGAGCGACTGACTGGTCAGCCCCATGCGCCCACATCTCCCGTCACCCTCGGAAGGGTTCTTGCCTTCTTATTGGCCGCCTAGGCACAACGGGCGGCTCAGGACAATGGTCACCGGAGGAGACGGGCACACCTGCGCATCGGATACCTGAACGACTCAGTTCTTACCCAGCTCTTGCCACTTCGTTTCCGGGGCGTGATGTGAGGGCGTCGCGCGAAGGTGCACTCTCCCCACTCCGGCCAACTCCCCCACCTCCCACCACTTCTACCAACTCCCCCAACTTCACTAACTTCGCCAAATCCCCCAACTCGGCCAACATGCGCCCCATTCGCCACCCCCGCATCCCCGTCCCCCGCAGCACCGTCCGGCCGCCGCGAGACGGCACACATGAACAGGCAGTGAATCCGGAGCCGCGGCAGACCTCGGCGAGCGGCCGCCCGGCACGCCGTACGGGACCCTCCACGGAACACCGTTCAGCCCCGTACGCAGGGCAGATGCACCACAGCCAGGACGCCGGCGGCCTGGCTGAAACCCCCTCCCCGGCGATACCCCCCGGATAGCCCACCACGCAAGGCGCGGGGTCCCACGATGAGGCCGGTCCCGGCCGCTACGCTTACGTATCCGTCCTGGTCAGGGACATGTCCGCGCTTCACGGACATACGCCGCACCCACCACACGCAAGAGAGGTTCGCCGATGGGCATTCGGAGTCTGCTGCGCAACGCTTTCGGTCGCTCCAAGGCGACCCGTGAAGAATCCGGCGCGGCCCCGAGCGGCACGGCCGACAAGCCGGAGTCCGCGACCATTCCCGAGGCCCGCGAGGAAGCCACCCCGGCCCCCGCCCCGGAGGCCGAAGTCCCCGCCGCCCGCACGGCGCCCCCGGAGACCTCGGACGCGGCCCCGAGCCCGGCGCCGACGACCGCGAGCCTGCCGGCCCAGAGCAGCCCGGTGGACCGCGCGGAGACGCCCGTACGGACCGAGACGCCGTCCGTACGCGAGGAGTCCACCGGCGACGCCGACGAGGCGCCCACGGCGGAAGCGGCCGACGACGAGCCCGAGACCGCGTCCGCGGACAAGGCCGACACCGTCTCCGCACTCGTGAGCCAGGCCTTCGACAACCCGGGCCCGGCGGCGCCGGCGTCCAGCGAGTCCGCCACGGAATCCGTCACGGAATCCGTCACGGAATCCGTACCGGCCGTGGACGAGGCGAAGGCCGAGGCGAAGGAGGACGCTGAGGCCGAGGCCCCCGCCGAGGCCCCCGCCGAGGCCGAGGACGAGCCGACCGCAGAGGCCGCCCCGGCAGAGGAGCCGACCGCAGAGGCCGCCCCGGAGCCGGAGGCCCAGCCTGAGCCCCAGCCGGAGCCGCAGGTCGAGGCCGAGGCGGCGGCGGAGCCCGCCAAGAACGCGGACGCCAAGACCGCGGACGCCGAGACCAGCGAGGCCGTCGAAAGCCCCGCGGACACCAAGGGCACCAAGAGCCCCGAGGCCACCAAGGGCACCGAGAACGCCCTGGCCGCCACCGCACCCGCCCTGGTCAGCCTCTACAAGTCCGCCGGCACCACGCTGGAGAAGCACGGCCTCGGCACCCAGCGCGCCGCCGTCTACCTGGTCCTCGACCGCTCCGGCTCGATGCGCAACTACTACAAGGACGGCACGGTCCAGAACCTCGCCGAACAGGCCCTCGGCCTCGCCGCCCACTTCGACGACGACGCCACCGTCCCCGTCGTCTTCTTCTCCACCGACGTCGACGGCACCGCCGAGATCGACCTCACCAACTACGAGGGCCGCATCGAGGAGTTGCACGCCGGCCTCGGCCACATGGGCCGCACCAACTACCACTGGGCCGTCAACGCCGTCGTCGAGCACTACAAGAAGTCCGGCAGCACCGCCCCGGCCTTCGTCATCTTCCAGACCGACGGCGCCCCGACCTCCAAGCCGGCCGCCGAGCGGGCCCTGTGCGAGGCCGCCGAACTGCCCATCTTCTGGCAGTTCATCGGCTTCGGCGACCCGGAGGCCAAGGGCTTCGACTTCCTGCGCAAGCTCGACGACCTGGCCGTCCCGGAGAAGCGCGCCGTCGACAACGCCGGCTTCTTCCACGCCGGACGCGACCCGCGCAGCCTCTCCCACGACGAGCTCTACCAGCAGCTGATGGTCGAGTTCCCCGAGTGGCTCATCGAGGCCCGCGCCGCCGGCGTCCTCAAGGACAACTGACCCGCGGGCACCACCACCAGCACCCCACCGGCCGCGGCCGGGCCCCACGGCCCGCCGCGGCCGACGCCTTCCCCGAGACCACGGCAGCGGCGGCACAGCAGGCGAGCCGTGTCCCCGCTCCCTAGGCTGAATGCGTGAAGCACCTGCGCGGAGCGGGAGGTGCCGCGCCGCCTCCCGGGTCCGGGACGCCCAGATGGGCCGCGTCGGCGGAGCCCGACCCCCGGCGCTGGTGGGCGCTGGTGGTGATCGCGACGACGCAGTTGATGGTGGTGCTGGACGCGACCATCGTGAACATCGCGCTGCCGTCGGCCCAGCGGGCCCTGGGGATGTCGGACGCCGACCGGCAGTGGGTGATCACCGCCTACACCCTCGCGTTCGGCGGGCTGCTGCTGCTCGGCGGGCGGATCGCCGATCTCGTGGGGCGCAAGCGCACGTTCATGATCGGGCTGGTGGGGTTCGCCGTCGCGTCGGGGCTGGGCGGTGCGGCCACCGGCTCCGGACTGCTGTTCGGGGCGCGGGCGCTGCAGGGGGCGTTCGCCGCGCTGCTGGCGCCGTCCGCGTTGTCGCTGCTGACCACGACGTTCCCGCGGGGCAAGGAGCGCAGCAAGGCCTTCGGGATATACGGGGCCATCGCGGGTGGCGGCGCGGCCATCGGGCTGATCGCGGGTGGGCTGCTGACCGAGTACCTGGACTGGCGCTGGTGTCTGTATGTGAATGTGCCGGTCGCCCTGGTCGCCCTCACGGGAGCGGCGGTGTTCCTGCGGGACCGGCCGGAGCGGAAGCGGGTCTTCCTGGACGTACCGGGTGCCGTGCTGGGGTGCGGCGGCCTGGTGGCGATCGTCTACGGGTGCAGTGAGGCGCAGCCTCGGGGGTGGGGGGACGGACGGGTCGTGGGGTTGCTGGCGGGGGGCGCGGCGCTGCTGGCCGTCTTCGCGTGGTGGCAGACGCGGGCGCGGCATCCCCTGCTGCCACTGCACATCGTGCGGGACACCAATCGCGGCGGCGCCTTCCTGACCATGGCGCTGGTGGTGATCGCGATGTTCGGGATGTTCCTCTTCCTGACCTATTACTTCCAGACCGTGCTCGGATATTCGCCGGTCAGGGCCGGACTGGCCTTCCTGCCGATGGTGGCGGCGATCGTGGTCGGGTCGACGCAGATATCGGCGCGGCTGCTGCACCGCGTCCCGCCGCGGTTCCTGATGGTCCCGGGTGCGCTGCTCGCCGCCGCCGGGCTGTTCACGCTGACGTTCCTGACCGCCCGGCCGGCGTACGTCTCCCATGTCCTGCCGGCGGAACTCCTCGTCGGGCTGGGGATGGGGCTGACGTTCATGCCGGTGATGGCGACGGCCACCACGGGGGTCGCACGGCAGGACTCCGGAGTCACGTCCGCGACGGTCAACACGGCACAACAGGTCGGGGGTTCGATCGGTACGGCGCTGCTGAACACGATCGCCACGTCGACGAGTGCGGCCTACCTCGCGGACCGGCTGGCCGAGGCGGCCCGCCGGAGCGCGGGGCATCAGCTCCCCCCGGCGGTCCGGGAGGGCCTGGTCAAGGACGGGGTGGTGCACGGATTCACCGCGGCCGTCGGGACCGGGTCGGTGATCATGCTGGTCGCCGCCCTGGTCGCCGGGACGATGGTGAAGGCGCCCGGCCCCGCCTCCGCGCTCCCGGAAAAGCCCGCGCCGGAGCCCCCGACCCGTCCAGTACGATATTGACGTTCCGTAAAGCAAATCCTCACTCACCGTAGCGACTTGGGAGCAGCCGGCAATGGCTCGACACCTCATCACCAGCGCCCTTCCGTATATCAACGGGATCAAGCACCTGGGCAACATGGTGGGGTCCATGCTCCCGGCGGACGTCTACTCCCGGTATCTGCGGCAGCGCGGGCACGACGTGCTCTACATCTGCGCGACGGACGAGCACGGGACGCCCGCCGAGCTGGCGGCCAAGGAGGCGGGTCAGTCCGTCGACGCCTTCTGCTCGGAGCAGCACGACAAGCAGAAGGCGATCTACGAGGGCTTCGGCCTGGAATTCGACTACTTCGGGCGCAGCTCGTCGCCGGAGAACGTCGAGCTCACCCAGCACTTCGCGCGCAAGCTGCACGAGAACGGCTTCATCGAGGAGCGGGCGATCCGCCAGGTCTTCTCGGTCACCGACGACCGCTTCCTGCCCGACCGCTACATCGTCGGCACCTGCCCGCACTGCGGCTACGACAAGGCGCGCGGCGACCAGTGTGAGAACTGCACCCGGGTGCTGGACCCGACCGACCTGATCGACGCCCGCTCGGCGATCAGCGGCAGCGGTGATCTCGAGGTGCGGGAGACCAAGCACCTCTTCCTGCTCCAGTCGAAGCTGCAGCACGAGGTCGAGGGCTGGCTGGAGGGCAACGGCAGCAAGGAGTGGCCGACGCTCGCCTCCTCCATCGCGCACAAGTGGCTGACGGAGGGCCTCCAGGACCGGGCGATCACCCGTGACCTGGACTGGGGCGTTCCGGTGCCGGCCGATGTGTGGCCGGAGCTGGCGGCCGAGGGCAAGGTCTTCTACGTCTGGTTCGACGCCCCGATCGAGTACATCGGCTCGACGAAGGAGTGGGCGGACGTCGCGCCCGAGGAGCGCGACTGGAAGTCGTGGTGGTACGAGGCCGACGACGTCCGCTACACGGAGTTCATGGCCAAGGACAACGTCCCGTTCCACTCCGTGATGTTCCCGGCGACGCAGCTGGGGACCCGCGAGCCCTGGAAGAAGGTCGACTTCCTCAAGGCCTTCAACTGGCTCAACTACTACGGCGGGAAGTTCTCCACCTCCCAGCGGCGCGGCATCTTCACGGACGCGGCGCTGGAGCTGCTGCCGGCCGACTACTGGCGCTACTTCCTGATCGCCAACGCCCCCGAGTCGGACGACACCTCCTTCACCTGGGAGCTCTTCGCGTCCTCCGTCAACAAGGACCTGGCGGACACGCTCGGCAACTTCGTCAACCGGGTGCTGTCGTTCTCCCGTAAGCGCTTCGGCGACGAGGTGCCCGCGGGCGCCG
Source organism: Streptomyces sp. NPDC059008 (assembly GCF_042749045.1). Classification (NCBI taxonomy): domain Bacteria; kingdom Bacillati; phylum Actinomycetota; class Actinomycetes; order Kitasatosporales; family Streptomycetaceae; genus Streptomyces; species Streptomyces sp. NPDC059008. Next base: position 215,608 of record NZ_JBHYJC010000001.1, read on the forward strand.
AGGCCGGGGCCGCGGAGCAGAAGCTGGGCGAGGAGATCGCCGGGCTGCTGGCGGAGTACGAGGGCCACATGGAGGCCCTGCAGTTCCGCAAGGCGGCCGCCTCGCTGCGCGCCCTGTGGAGCGCGGGCAACTCCTACCTGGAGGAGAAGGCCCCGTGGCTGGAGATCAAGACCGACAAGGACGCGGCGGCGCTGACGCTGCGCACCGCGATGAACCTGATCCATCTGTACGCGGTGGTCTCCGAGCCCTTCATTCCGGCGACGGCGAAGGCGATGCGGGGCGCGTTCGCGCTGGAGAACGACACCGCGGTGTGGGTCTCGCAGGACGAGGCGAAGGCGCTGGCCTCGGTGCCGGCCGGTGTCCCGTTCACGGTGCCGCCGGTGCTCTTCGCGAAGATCACCGAAGAGGACCTGGAGTCCTACCGCGAGCGCTTCGGCGGCGCGGAGCAGTAGGCACGCCGGTGCACTGAGCACGGCAGCTGCGACAGTCCGGCCGTGTGGTCGGCACGGACGAGTACGGCATACGCGCGCCCGTCCGGTCCTCGGGGCCGGGCGGTCGCTCGCCGGGAGGCGCGGCGCCCGCTCAGGGCCGGGCCGCCGGGGACACGTAGGCGTTCAGCCGCTTCAGGCCCGGCGTCGACGGGAGGCGGATCGGTCGCCAGCCGCGGGCGTAGCCCGGCGGCGCCTCGCCGGCGGCCAGGACGACGGCGGCGGGGCTGCGGGCGCCCAGCCGGGTCAGGCCGGCGGGGGTGATGCTGGCGTCGTGCCCGCCGGGCTGCCGGGAGGCGCAGCCGAGCTGGTACGCCACCCGTACCGCCTCCTCGCCGCTCACCGCGCACGGTGGCCGTACGCCGGCGGCGCGCAGCGTATCGCCGATCCGGCCGATGTCGGCCTGCGCGCGTGCGGTTCCCCGCTGCATCTTGTGCACGATCGCCAGTTGCATCGCTTCGTGGCCGAGGAGCGCGATGGCCAGCACGGCGACCGCCCAGGCGCGCCGGCGGCGGGGCAGCAGCGTCATCCAGTACAAGAACCACGCGGCGGGCAGCAACAGCAGGGCGTAGGCGGGCAGCAGGAAGCGCGGCGCGGCGTAGTCCACCGTCAGCAGGTAGGGGGCGGCGAGGCAGAGGCCGACCAGCGCCGGGAGGGCGATGGGGCCCGGACCGTAGCGGTGCCGTGCGCCGCCGGGGTCGCGCAGGCTCGGCGGCCAGACCGGCGTATGCGGCTGCAGCGCGCCGTCGAGCCCGAGGCCGACCGCCCGGAGGGGATGCAGCCCGAAGGTGTCCATCCGCACGGGCTCCAGTCCCAGTTCGCGACGACCGCCGGGCTCGCGGCCGCGCGGCGTCGGCCAGACCGGACCGTACCGGTGCAGCGTGCCGCCGGGCTCGCGGGCGCGGGCCGACGCCCACACCGCCCCGGCGACCGCCAGCGGCAGCGCGAACCACCAGCCCGCCGTCACCGGGTACGTCCAGTCCATGTCGCAGGGGCGGCACAGCGTCTTGCCCTGCAGCGCCCGTGCGTGGTCGCCGAAGGACGGGTGCCAGCCCAGGCCGCCCTGGATCCCCCCGGCCTGGCGCAGCCGCTCCACCAGCCCGCCGTAGGACACATACGCCTCCACGACCCACTCGGCACATCCGAGGGCTAGACCGGCCGGGATCGCCAGCAGCACCGTCGAGCGCCGCCAGGCCGGTACACACACCGCCGCGGCGAACAGCGGCAGGGCCAGCCACACCCCGTCGAGGGGCCGCATCAGCGCGGCCAGGGCCACCGCGGCGGCGACGCCCACCGCCGCGCCCCGGCCGGCCTGCGGAGCCAGCTGCGCCGACGGCTGGCGTACGGCCAACAGGAAGCAGCCGGTGGCGACGAGTGCGGCGTAGCCGGTCCACAGGTTGGGCATCACCTGCGGACCGTAGAAGAGCGTGACCCACAGACCGGCGAAGAGCGCGCCGCCCAGGGCCGGCACGGGAGCGGGCAGCAGACGCCGCCAGAGGCACAGGGTGAGCAGGAACGTGGCGCCGGAGAGCACCGCGAGGTAGCAGTGCAGGGCGGTGGCCGATGTCGTCAGGACGGCGGCCGGGGCGAGGAGGAGGGTGACGCCGCGGGCGCGCGGGGCGCTGAAGAACGCGGCCGGGGCGTGGGCGTCGACCTGGCTGACATAGACCGTCTCGTCCCATCCCAGGCCGGGCGTGGTGAGGGCGAGGTAGAGCTGGCCGGCGGTGAAGACGACGGCCAGGGCGATGAGCCAGGGCAGGTCGCGGACCTGGGCGAAGTGCGCCGTACGGGGCCGTGAGACGAGGCCGGGCGCACGGGGGAGGAGGCTGGCTTGCTGCATGAGCACCACCCTGCGTGCGGTGCAAGAGCCCGGCCACACGTGTGGTGCGGTTGGAGCACCCGGCTCACACGCGCTGAGGGTGGTGTTTCACGTGAAACACCACCCTCAGCGCGTTGTTCGAGGCCCGGCCCCGCGGGTGACGCCTACTTCACCTGTGGCTTGCGGACGTTCAGGTGCAGCTCCTTGAGCCGTACCTCTTCCAGCTCCGTCGGCGCACCCATCATCAGGTCCTGCGCGTTGCCGTTCAGCGGGAACGCGATGGTCTCGCGGATGTTCGGCTCGTCCGCGAGCAGCATGACGATGCGGTCGACGCCGGGGGCGATACCGCCGTGCGGCGGGGCGCCGAAGCGGAAGGCGCGCAGCATGCCCGCGAACTTCTCCTCGACGGTCTCACGGTCGTAGCCCGCGATCTCGAAGGCCTTGATCATGATGTCGGGCTCGTGGTTCCGGATCGCGCCGGAGGACAGCTCGACGCCGTTGCAGACGATGTCGTACTGCCAGCCCAGGATGTCCAGCGGGTCCTTCTCCTCCAGGTCCTTCATACCGCCCTGCGGCATGGAGAAGGGGTTGTGGGAGAAGTCGATCTTGCCGGTCTCCTCGTCCCGCTCGTACATCGGGAAGTCGACGATCCAGCAGAAGCGGAAGACGTTCTCCTCGAAGTGGCCGGCCCGCTTCGCGGCCTCGACGCGCACCGCGCCCATGATCTTCGAGACCTCGTCGAAGTCGCCGGCGCCGAAGAAGACCGCGTGGCCCTCCTCCAGGCCGAGGCGCTCGGTGAGCACCTTGACGTTCTCCTCGGTCAGGAACTTGGCGATCGGGCCGGTCAGCGCGCCGTCCGCACCGACGCGCACCCAGGCCAGGCCCTTGGCGCCGTGCTGGATCGCGTACTCGCCGAGCTGGTCGAAGAACTTGCGCGGCTGGTCCTGCACGGCCGGCACCGGCAGCGCACGGACGTGCTTGCCGGCGAAGGCCTTGAACGCCGAGTCCGCGAAGACGTCGGTGATGTCGACCAGCTCCAGCTGGGCGCGCAGGTCCGGCTTGTCGGAGCCGTACTTGAGCATCGCCTCGCGGAACGGGATGCGCGGGAAGGGGGAGGTGACGTGGCGGCCGTTGCCGAACTCCTCGAAGAGCTCGGTCATCAGCTTCTCGACCGGCTGGAAGACGTCCTCCTGCTCGACGAAGGACATCTCGATGTCGAGCTGGTAGAACTCGCCCGGCGAGCGGTCCGCACGGGCGTCCTCGTCCCGGAAGCAGGGGGCGATCTGGAAGTAACGGTCGAAGCCCGAGATCATCAGCAGCTGCTTGAACTGCTGGGGGGCCTGCGGCAGCGCGTAGAACTTGCCCGGGTGGAGACGCGAGGGCACCACGAAGTCGCGTGCGCCCTCCGGCGAGGTGGCGCTGAGGATCGGCGTCGCCATCTCGTTGAAGCCGAGGGTCGTCATCTTGTGACGGATGGACGCGATGACCGCCGAGCGCAGCATGATGTTGCGGTGCATCCGCTCGCGGCGCAGGTCGAGGAAGCGGTACTCCAGGCGCCGCTCCTCGTTGACGCCGTCGTCGGCGTTGATCGTGAAGGGGATCTGCTGAGCCGCGCCCAGGACCTCGACCTCGGTGGCCTCGATCTCGATCTCGCCGGTGGGCAGCTCCGGGTTGACGTTCTCGGCGCCGCGCGAGACGACCCTGCCGTCGACGCGGACGACCGTCTCCTTCGTCAGCTTGTCCAGCGCCTCGGCGGCCTGGGTGCCGGGACGGGCGACGAGCTGCACGAGACCGTAGTGGTCGCGCAGATCGATGAAGAGGATGCCGCCCAGGTCACGACGATTGTGCAGCCAGCCGCTGAGGCGGACGTCCGTGTCGACGTCCGCGGCTCGGAGCTCGCCGCAGTTATGGGACCGGTACCGGTGCATCGCTCATCCAAGTCGTCGCGAGTGTCGAGGTGAGGAGTTGACGGGAGCGGAGGAGAGGGATCGGAACACGGGCTCGCACGCCCGGTCGCTCTCCCCGGCGGTCACCCGAAAGGCCACCCCAGGATTGACATAACCGCTCCAGGTTACCGTCCCGGCACCCGCCCCTTCGTTGACATATACGCATCAGCGCTTCGCCGGGCCGAGGCGGGCGCTCCCGGCGGGGACGACGGTCACATTCCGCTCACTGGTCGGGCTCCGCCAAACACACATAAAGTGATGCAATGCGCACCAAGGACCTCCTGGCCGCCCTCGCGACCGGCCTGTGGCGCTGGGACAACGCATCGGGACGGGTGACCCTCGATGCCGAGGCGGCCCGGCTGCTCGGACTCCCCGACGAGCCGGCGGAGCTGAGCGAGGCCGCCGTACGCTCCCGTTTTCATCCCGTCGACTTCGCCGAGATCAACGGGGTGATCCAGCTCGCGGTGTCCGAGGAGACCCTCGCCGAGGCCCGGCTGCGCATCGTGGACGAGCGCGGGCGGATACAGCGCATCGTCCGCACCCGTGCCCGCCCCCGGGTCGTCGACGGCGGCCTCGAACTGGTCGGCACGCTCCAGGAGGTGCCCGAGCCGCAGCCCGGCACCTCCGCCCCGATCACCCCGATAACCGGCGACTGGCGCCGCTCCCGCGAGGCCTTCCTGCTGGACGCGGGGCGGGCACTGGCCGAGGCGCGGTCCACGGCCGAGGTGCTGCGGGTGGCGGCCGGGCTGTCCATGCCCGGGTTCATGCCCGACGGCCTGGCGGTCTTCGGCATCGAGGGCGACCGGATCTCGGTCATCGGCCATCACGGCCACCGCCCCGGCGACGAGAAGCCCTTCCTCAACATGGCGCTGGAGACCGACTACCCGGCCGCCGAGGTCATCCGCACCGGGCGGGCCATCTATCTGCCCACGCCCGAGGACTACAGCCGCCGCTACCCGGCCACCTGGCCGCTGGCCGCCCGCTTCGGCCGTACGTCGTGGGCGTTTCTGCCCCTGGTCAACGCGGGCCGGACGATCGGCGCCTGGATGGCGGGGTTCGCCCAGCCGGTCGCCTTCACGCCCGACGAGCGCTCGGTGCTGACCACCGTCGCCCGGATGCTGGCCCAGGCGCTGGCCAGGGCCGGTGTGCAGGAGGAGCAGCAGGAGCTGGCGCTGGGGCTGCAGCGCAGCATGATGCCGACGGTGCAGCCCGACATCCCGGGGATGACGGTCGCCGCCCGCTACGTACCGACCGGCGGCGGGCTGGAGGTCGGCGGTGACTGGTACGACATGATCCCGCTGCCGTCCGGGCGGATCGCCCTGGTCATCGGGGATGTCCAGGGGCACGACGTACGGGCCGCGGGCCTGATGGGGCAGCTGCGGATCGCCCTGCGCGCCTACGCCTCCGAGGGCCACCATCCCGATGCGGTGCTCTCGCGCGCCTCCCGCTTCCTGGCCGGGATCAACGAGACCGCACTGCACGGCAACGGCGAGGATCAGCGCTTCGCGACCTGCCTGTACATCGAGGTGGATCCGGCGACCGGGTTGCTCGACATCGCGCGGGCCGGCCACCCCGATCCGGCGATCCGCCTGAGCGACGGCACGATGCTGGTCCGGCCCACCGCGGGCGGGCTGCCGCTGGGCATCGTCCCGGACACCGACTACCCCACCACCCGGCTCGTCCTGGAGCCCGGCGAGACCATGGTGGTGTGCACCGACGGGCTGATCGAGACCGGCGGTCATGATCTGGAGACCGGCTGGGCCCGGCTGCGCGGCATCATCGAGGCGCATGAGGTCGGCGAGGGCGACAAGGACCTGGAACGGCTGGCCGACGCCCTGGTCCAGGCCGTGCACGGCCCGTCCTCGCACCACACCACCGGACCGCTGGTGGACCGCCGCGAGGACGACATCGCCGTACTGCTGCTGAGCCGCGAGGCCGCCAGCTGCGGAGTGGGCACCGGCGGCCCGCTGGCCCAGCAGCCCGTACGGCGCACCGTGCTCGCCGTCGCCCAGGCCGAGCCGCGGCGGATAGCCGAGGCGCGCCGGCAGGTCCGCGACGTGCTCCACGACTGGGCCGACGCCGACCAGGTCGACTCGGCGGTGCTGATGGTCTCCGAGGTCGTCACCAATGTGCTGATGCACACCGACGGCGATGCGCTGCTGGTCGCCGAGATCTCCGGCCCCCGGGGCGCGCGGCGGATCCGCGTCGACGTCTCCGACAGCAGCGATGAGCTGCCGCACCGCCGCAGCCCCGGCGAGCTGGCGTCCTCGGGGCGCGGGCTGGTGCTGCTGGAGCTGCTGGCCGGGGCCTGGGGCGTGGACCCGCGCGGCAACGGCAAGTCGACGTGGTTCGAGCTCTACGAGGACGCGGGGGAGGCGGCCGGCCCGGTGTCGCCGGGGCCCGCGTCGGAGTCGGAGTCCGAGCCGGCCGCGTAGTGCTTGCGCAGCTCGTGCAGCACGCCGGTGGCGGCCGCGGTCAGCGGGACGGACAGCAGCATGCCGAGGATGCCGCCGACGCTGGCGCCCGCGGTGATCGCCAGCATCACGCTCGCCGGGTGCATCTGGACCGTGCGGCTCTGGATCATCGGCTGCAGCACATGGCCCTCCAGCACCTGCACCGCCAGCACGACGCCGAGCGCCCACAGCGCGATCACGAAGCCGCGGTCCGCGAAGGCCACCAGGATCGCCACCGCCCCCGAGATGAACGCGCCGAGGTAGGGGATGTAGGCGCCGACGAAGACCAGCGCGCCCAGCCCGACGGCGCCCGGCACCTGGAGGATCAGCAGTCCGACGGTGATGCAGAGGGCGTCGATCAGCGCGATGAAGGTGGTGCCGCGCATAAAGCCCTCGATGGACTGGAAGCCGCGGCGGGCCATCCGCTCCAGCTGGGGTGCGGATTTGCCGGGCGCCCAGTCGTGCAGGGCGCGTACGGCCTTGTCGGAGTCGCGCAGGAAGAAGAAGGTCAGCAGCAGGGCGAGCACCGAGGCGGCGAGGAACTGGCCGACGATGCTGACGCCCGCCAGTACCCCGGAGGCCGCGGTGCCACCGAACTTGCTGACCAGCTCCTTGGCGTTGGAGGCGAGGTCGTCCAGTGAGGTGCCGGCCGTACCGAAGTGCTGGGAGAGGCCCTTGGCGGCGTCCTTGAGCGAGGCGATGATCTGGTCGCCGGTGTCCACCAGCGCGCTGACGACGATGTATCCGGCACCGCCGACCACCACCACCAGGACCGCGCAGGTCAGCCCGGCCGCCAGCGAGCGGTTGAGTTTCATCGCCACCAGCCGCCGGTAGAGCGGTCCGAGCAGCGCGCTGCCGAGCAGCGCCAGCAGCACGGGCGTGACCGCGGCGCTCAGGACGACGCACAGCCACACCCCGAGGGCCAGCACGGCCACGATCAGCAGCAGCACCCCGCACCAGGCCGCGGCACGGCGGGCCTCGATCGGCAGCAACGGCTTGCCGGACGGCGGCCGTTCGCCCTCGGCGCCGCGCGAGTCTTGATCCGAGTCGTTTCGCACCCGGACAGTCCACCACGGCGAACGGCCCCAGGGCGGGGCGTGGAACGGGCCGGGGCGGTGTTTCACGTGAAACACCGCCCCGGCCCCTCATCGGATCCGACGGGGCGTCAGTGCTCGCCCGCCGGGATCGTTCCGAGCCGGCCGGCCTGGAAGTCCTCGAAGGCCTGGGCCAGCTCGGCGTGGGTGTTCATCACGAACGGGCCGTAGTGCATCATCGGCTCGCGGATCGGCCGCCCGCCCAGCAGCACCACCTCGAAGTTCGGGCTGCGCGACTCCTGGGACTCGTCCGCCCGGATCGTGATCGAGTCTCCGGCCCCGAAGACCACCGCCTGCCCCATACGGAACGGGCGGCCCTCCGCGCCGGCCGAGCCGCGGCCGGCCAGGCCGTAGGCGAGGGCGTTGAAGTCCTTGCGCCAGGGCAGGGTCAGCTCGGCGCCCGGGTTCACCGTCACATGCATCATCGTGATCGGAGTGTGGGTGATGCCCGGCCCCTGGTGGCCGTCGAGGTCCCCGGCGATCAGCCGCAGCAGCGCACCGCCGTCGCCGGAGGTCAGCAGCTTGACCTGGCCGCCGCCGATGTCCTGGTAGCGGGGAGCCATCATCTTGTCGCTCTTCGGCAGGTTCACCCACAGCTGGAGGCCGTGGAAGAGGCCGCCGGACATCACCAGCGACTCCGGCGGCGCCTCGATGTGCAGCAGGCCGGAGCCGGCCGTCATCCACTGGGTGTCGCCGTCGTTGATGACGCCGCCGCCACCGTGCGAGTCGCGGTGCACGAAGGTGCCGTCGATCAGGTACGTGACGGTCTCGAAGCCGCGGTGCGGGTGCCAGGGCGTGCCCTTGGGCTCTCCCGGCGCGTACTCCACCTCACCCATCTGGTCCATCATGATGAACGGGTCGAGGTGCTTGTAGTCGATGCCGGCGAAGGCCCGGCGCACCGGGAAGCCCTCGCCCTCGAACCCGCTCGGAGCGGTGGCCACGGCCAGCACGGGACGGGTGTGCGCCTCGGCGGGTGCCGCCACGCGCGGCAGGGTCAGCGGGTTCTCAACGGTCACAGCGGGCATGACGGCCTCCTCGGTCGCTCACAACTTAGTTGAATCCTGAACAACCTGCAAGGCATGCGGCATTCCCACCCGCGTTTGCGCAGGTGAAAGCTGGTATGAAAGAGGATCGAGCGGCGCTTCGGCGGCCGCCGTCAGCCGTACATCCGCCGCATCGCGAAGTCGACCATCTGCTCCACGGCCTTCGCGTCGAAGACCATCCGGTGATCGCCCTCCATGTCGAGGACGAACCCGTAACCCGTCGGCAGCAGGTCGAGCACCTCGGCACCGGTGATCACGAAGTACTTGGACTCCTTGCCCGCGTACCGCCGCAGCTCCTTGAGCGAGGTGAACATCGGGATCACCGGCTGCTGGGTGTTGTGCAGCGCCAGGAAGCCGGGGTTGTCACCGCGCGGACAATAGACCTTGGACGTGGAGAAGATGCCCTGGAAGTCCTCGGCCGACATCGAGCCGGTGGTGAAGGCCCGCACCGCGTCGGCGAGCGAGGGCGGCGACGGCTCGGGATACAGCGGCTGCTCGCCATAGCCCCCGGGGGCCGGTTGCTGCGGCGGGGGCGGTGGCGCACCGTACTGCTGCCCGGCACCCGCGTTCTGGTCGTAGCCGTACATGCGCCACAGCGTACTGAGTCGGCGATTCACCGGGGGACGCTCGTCACAGATGGGCGGAAGGGGTTGATTCTTATTACCCGCGGGTAGCATCATTTAACTACTAGCCGGTATTGCGTCTGAGGTCCCTCCCTTGGGGCCCTCTCCCGAACCCTTACGGAGCCGTACCCATGGGCCACTACAAGTCGAATCTCCGCGACATCGAGTTCAACCTCTTCGAGGTGCTCGGCCGTGACAGCGTGTACGGCACCGGACCGTTCGCGGAGATGGATGCCGACACCGCCAAGAGCGTGCTGTCCGAGCTCGCCCGCCTCGCCGAGAACGAGCTGGCCGACTCCTTCGTCGACGCCGACCGCAACCCCCCGGTCTTCGACCCCGAGACCAACACCGCGCCGATCCCGGACTCCTTCAAGAAGAGCTACCAGGCCTTCATGGACTCCGAGTACTGGCGTCTGGGCCTGCCCGAGGAGATCGGCGGCACCACCGCTCCGGCCACCCTGATCTGGTCCTACGCGGAGCTGATCCTCGGTTCGAACCCGGCCGTGTGGATGTACTCCTCCGGCCCCGCCTTCGCCGGCATCCTGTACTCCGAGGGCAACGAGGCGCAGAAGAAGGTCGCCCAGATCGCCGTCGAGAAGCAGTGGGGCTCCACCATGGTCCTCACCGAGCCGGACGCCGGCTCGGACGTGGGCGCCGGCCGCACCAAGGCCGTGGAGCAGGAGGACGGCTCCTGGCACATCGAGGGCGTGAAGCGCTTCATCACCTCCGGTGAGCACGACATGTCGGAGAACATCCTCCACTACGTCCTCGCCCGCCCCGAGGGTGCCGGTCCGGGCACCAAGGGCCTGTCCCTCTTCCTCGTGCCGAAGTACCACTTCGACTGGGAGACCGGCGAGCTGGGCGAGCGCAACGGCGTGTACGCGACGAACGTCGAGCACAAGATGGGCCTGAAGGCCTCCAACACCTGCGAGATGACGTTCGGCGACCAGCACCCCGCCAAGGGCTGGCTGATCGGCGACAAGCACGACGGCATCCGCCAGATGTTCCGCATCATCGAGTTCGCCCGGATGATGGTCGGCACGAAGGCCATCGCGACGCTGTCGACCGGCTACCTCAACGCCCTTGAGTACGCCAAGGAGCGCGTCCAGGGTCCGGACCTGGCGAACTTCATGGACAAGACCGCGCCGAAGGTCACCATCACCCACCACCCCGACGTGCGCCGCTCGCTGATGACGCAGAAGGCGTACGCGGAGGGCATGCGCGCCCTGGTGCTGTACACCGCCTCCGTCCAGGACTCGATCGCGCTCAAGGAGGCCGCGGGCGAGGACTCCTCGGAGCTGAACGCGCTCAACGACCTGCTGCTGCCCATCGTCAAGGGCTACGGCTCGGAGAAGTCCTACGAGCAGCTGGCACAGTCCCTGCAGACCTTCGGTGGCTCCGGCTACCTGCAGGAGTACCCGATCGAGCAGTACATCCGGGACGCCAAGATCGACACCCTCTACGAGGGCACCACCGCCATCCAGGGCCAGGACTACTTCTTCCGGAAGATCGTCCGTAACCAGGGCCAGGCGCTGAACACCCTCGCCGAGGAGATCAAGAAGTTCCTGGCCGAGGGCACCGGCGGCACGGAGCTGGAGCAGGCCCGCGGCGAGCTGGGCAAGGCCGCCGCCGACCTGGAGGCGATCGTCGGCGCCATGCTGACCGACCTCGCCGCCACGGAGAAGGACGTCAAGTCCATCTACAAGGTCGGCCTGAACACCTCGCGCCTGCTGCTGGCCTCGGGCGATGTCGTCATCGGCTACCTCCTGCTCAAGGGCGCGGCGGTGGCGAGCGCCAAGCTGGCGGACGCCTCCTCCAAGGACAAGGCGTTCTACGCCGGCAAGATCGCCGCGGCGAAGTTCTACGCCCACAACGTCCTGCCGGGCGTCGCCGTGCAGCGGCAGCTGGCCGAGTCCGTCGACCAGTCGCTGATGGAGCTCGACGAGGCCGCGTTCTAAGAGCGTCGTCCGCGACCGGTCCGCGGCGTTTCTTAGAGGTCTCTCAGATTCGCCGTTCAGACTGACGGAGCCCGCCTCTCTTCCCCCGGAGAGGCGGGCTCCGTCCTGTCCGCCGGGTGCCGCCACGCGGCCCGGACCGCGGATGCGGCCGCCCGGGCGACCGGAATCGTTCACTCCATGGGGTTTTCGGCGTGCACCGCGGAAATCCTGGCCGGAAGGGAGCGGCGTCACGTCGCACGCGCACGGGGAATGCGGGGCCTTGCTCCTTATGCTGAATCCATGACCAACTCCGCCCGCTTCGATCGCGGCCACACCGACGACTTGATGTCCTTCCTAGCCGCCAGCCCGTCGCCCTACCACGCGGTCGCCAACGCGGCGGAGCGGCTGGAGAAGGCCGGTTTCCGGCAGGTCGCGGAGGTCGACGCATGGGACGGCGAGAGCGGCGGGAAGTATGTGCTGCGCGGCGGCGCGATCATCGCCTGGTACGTGCCGGAGGGCGTGAGCGCTGCGACTCCGTACCGAATTGTCGGGGCTCACACCGACTCTCCCAATTTGCGGGTCAAACCGATTCCCGACACCGGTGCCCGCGGCTGGCGGCAGATCGCCGTGGAGATCTACGGCGGCACCCTGCTCAACACCTGGCTCGACCGCGATCTGGGCCTCAGCGGTCGGGTGACGCTGCGGGACGGCAGCAACCGGCTGGTCAATGTCGACCGGGCGTTGCTGCGGGTGCCCCAGCTGGCGGTGCACCTCGACCGCTCGGTGAACTCCGAGGGCCTCAAGCTGGACAAGCAACGCCATATGACGCCGATCTGGGGGCTGGGCGAGGTGGCCGAGGGCGATCTGATCGCGTTCGTCGCCGAGGAGACCGGCGTCCCGGTCGAGGACATCAAGGGCTGGGACCTGATGGTGCACAGCATCGAGCCACCGTCCTACCTGGGCCGCGACAGCGAGCTGGTCGCCGGACCGCGGATGGACAACCTGCTGTCCGTGCACGCCGGTACCGCCGCGCTGACCGCCGCGGCCGCCAGCGGCGGCGCGCTGACCAGCATCCCGGTGCTGGCCGCCTTCGACCACGAGGAGAACGGCAGCCAGTCCGACACCGGCGCGGACGGCCCGCTGCTCGGCACGGTGCTGGAGCGCTCGGTGTTCGCCCGCGGCGGCTCGTACGAGGACCGGGCACGCGCCTTCGCCGGCACGATCTGCCTGTCGTCGGACACCGGTCACGCCGTGCACCCCAACTACAGCGAACGGCATGAGCCCGGGCACCACCCGATGCCCAACGGCGGGCCGATCCTGAAGGTGAACGTCAATCAGCGCTATGCGACGGACGGCAGCGGACGGGCGGTCTTCGCGGCCGCCTGCGAGCGCGCCGGTGTGCCGTGGCAGAGCTTCGTCTCCAACAACTCGATGCCGTGCGGCACCACGATCGGGCCCATCACCGCGGCCCGGCACGGCATCGCGACGGTCGACATCGGCGTGGCGATCCTGTCCATGCACTCGGCCCGCGAACTGTGCGGCGCCGAGGACCCCTACCTGCTGGCGAACGCCCTGACGGCCTTCCTGGAGGGCTGAGTTGGAATTCTCACTGCTCGGCCCGATCGCCGTGACGACCGGCTCCGGGGAGCTGTCGCTCGGGCCCGCCAAACGGCGCAGTGTGCTGGCGCTGCTGTTGCTGCAACCCAACACCACCGTTCCACTGGAGCAGTTGATCGACTCCCTGTGGGAGGACGAGCCGCCCGAGCATGCCCGAACGGTCGTCCAGGGGCATGTCTCACGGCTGCGCGCCACGCTCGCCGAGGGCGGGGCGCAGACCTTCGGCATCGAGCTCACCACGCATGGCTCGGCCTATCTGCTGCGGCTGCCGGAGGAGCTGATCGACGCCCACCGGTTCGGTGAGCTGGTGACGCTGGCGCGCCCCGAGGCGGCGCCGGCCGATGCCGTACCGCTGCTGCGCGAGGCGCTGGGGCTGTGGCGCGGGCCCGCGCTGACCGGCACGGTCACCAGCCCGCCGTTCGCGGCCGCGGCGCACGCTCTGGAGGAGCGCCGGCTGACGGCGGTGGAGGCGCTGGGACGGGCCCACGGCACGCTCGGTGAGCACGAGCAGGCCGCCGCCATCCTCTACTCCGCGGCCGTCAACCACCCCTTGCGGGAAGGGCTGATCGCGGAGCTGATGCGGGCGCTGTTCCGCACGGGCCGGCAGTCCGACGCGCTGGAGTGGTTCCACCGCACCCGCCGGCTGCTCAACGAAGAGCTGGGCGTCGACCCGGGCGAGCGGCTGCGCGGAGCGTACGAGGAGATCCTGCGGGCAGAGGCGGCGGGTGGAGGGCGTACGGCCGCCCGGCCTGCGGCGGGCGCACACAGGACCGGTGACGACGCCAAGGACGCACCGGCGTTTCACGTGAAACATGGCCCCGGCGGGCCACTGCCCGCGCAGAGCACCGGCACGGCCGGTGGGTCCGACACGAAGGGCACGTCTGCGGGCTCGGCCGGCGGTGCCGGGGACGGTTCGCGGTCCGGCCCGGGGACCGGCTCGGGGCGGGCCGGTGCGGCTCCGCGGCTGCTGCCCCGGGCGCCGGCCCGGTTCCTCGGACGCGAGGCGCAACTGAGCGCCCTGACCGAGGTGTTGACCGACCGTACGACCGGCGAGAGCCCGCTCGCCGTGGTCGCGGGGCCGGCCGGTGTCGGCAAGACGGCCTGCGCCGTGCAGTGGGCGCATCTGTACGCCAGTGCCTTCCCCGACGGCCAGCTCTTCGCCGACCTGCGCGGCTTCGGCGAGGGCGACGAGGCGCCGCCGGCCGAGATCCTGCGCGACTTCCTGCTGGCGCTCGGCACCCCTGCCGAGCGGGTGCCCGGTTCGGCCCAGGCCGCCTCGGCACTGTTCCGGTCGTTGGTCTCCGAGCGTCGGCTGCTGGTCGTCCTGGACAATGCGCGCAGCTCGGCACAGGTGCGGCCGTTGCTGCCCGGAGGCCCGCACTGCGCCACGGTCGTCACCAGCCGCAGCCGGCTCGACGGCCTGGTCGCCACGGACTGGGCCCGGCCGGTGGGACTCCAGGCGCTGGGACACGAGGAAGGCGCGGCGCTGCTCGGCGCCATGCTCGGCCCGGAGCGAGTGGCCGAGGACCCGGCCGCCGCCCGCGAGTTGGTCGACCTGTGCGACGGTCTGCCGCTGGCGCTGCGGGCCGCGGCCGCCCAGCTCACCGCCCGGCCCCGCTGGCGGCTGGCCCGGCTCGCCGCGGCGCTGCGCGACGAACAACGGCGGCTGGCCCTGCTGTCGGCGGAGGACACCGGGATGGCGGCGGCGCTGCGGATGTCCGTCGCCCGACTGTCGGCGGACGACGCACGGCTGCTCAGGGCGCTGGCGACCAGCGCTGACGGGCATCTCAACGCCTCGGTGGCGGCGGCCCTGGCCGGGTACGACCAGGAGCGCACCCAGGACGGTCTGGACCGGCTCGCCGAGATGCATCTGGTGGACGAGGAAGCCACCGACGTCTACACGATCAGCACGCTGACCCAGCTCTTCGCGCGAGATGAGCGAGGGGAGGGCGGCAAGGGCGGTGCGGAGGGCCGCGGCGTCGCCGGCGACGAGGGGGAGGGGCGCCGCTGAGCGGTGCGTACCCCGCTTCATGTGCGGGGACGTTAGGCGCACGTTAGTGGCACGGCAGCGGCGCGCGGCAACCTGGTGGACAGCTCGCAGGACCGACCGCACCAGTCCACCGCCCGGGGGAGACCGACCATGCCGTGCAGCCAGGACCACCTCAGCAGCCCGCGCTCGTCCCGTGGCGTCCGCCGTCGTACGCTCCGGATCGCCGCGGCCGGCCTGACCGCCGTCGCCGCGCTCACCCTCACCGCCTGCGGTGGCCAGGACAACCCGCTCCAGACCAGCGCGGCCAAGCCGTTCAACCCGGCGCCCGGGACCGCCGAGCACCCGGCGGCCGAGGCGGGCGAGGAGCCGGCGGCGAACGGGGACGGCTCCGCACAGGGCGGTACCCGGCCTGACGGCGGCACTGCGGAGCAGGTGTCGGCGGGACGCGGCGCCACCGGGGCGGGCGCCGGGACCGGCGGTGCGGGCAGGAGCGACAGGGCCGACGACGTCCGGCACCCCGCCTGCGACGCCGCCGCGGTGCGGATCGTCGCCAAGCCGCTCAAGGAGCCGGTCAACCATCTGCTGCTGGTCGCCACCAACACCTCCGGCGCCACCTGTGACCTCTACTTCGCCCCGAACCTGCGGTTCGGCCAGGCGCAGTCCCCGCTCCCCGAGCTGCCGGACAGCAAGCCACACGGCCTGGTCGCCCTCGCCCCCGGCGAGTCCGGCTACGCCGGTGTGCTGACCTCCTCCGCCGACGGTTCCGGCCGCGGCGGCAGGACCGTGACCGGCCTGTCCGTCGGCCTTCCCGGCCGCGACGGCAAGGGCAGCATCGGCGGCGCCGCGCAGGTGGCGCTCCCGGGCGGCTCGGTGTACGTCGACGACAGTGCGTGGGTGACGTACTGGCAGGCGAACCCGCGCGAGGCGACCGCTTGGTGAGTCGGCTCCACCGAGCCGCCTTCCGGCGAGATCCCCCAAAGCCAGGGCGCCCGCAATCCCCCAGCGGGCGCCCTTTCGCCTGCCCGCTGTCCCGTCATGTCTCGCACAACGGCCCGCCTTATCCCATGACGTTGACGTCTTCGCAGGTCACAGCCGTGCTCAGGCCCGGCACATCCCATGGGACGAAGAACCTCCGGCCGGCTGCCGCACCCCCCTCCACGATGGTCCCCGTCGCCGCGAACGGACTGCCCGGCGGCTCACCATCGGCCGGCGACCACCAGGTCGACCGGCCGCATACGGAGGGGAATTGGCATGTACGAGCACAGCGGCACGCACCCGGCGGACTCCACGACCCCCGCGGACCGCACCGGCGGCGGTGGCACGGGCGGCGGCCGGTCCCCGCTCCGCCGGACCGTGCTGCGCAGGGTCCTGCCCGCCGTCGCCGCGGCCGGCATCGGCGTCGCCGGATTCGCGGGCTTCGCCCACGGCAGCACAGGCGGACCTGCCGCGGCCGGCACCAAGCTCTCCCGCGACACCGCCACCACGTCCGCCACCACGTCCGCCCTCGGCTCCGCCCGCACCGCTCGCGCCGCGGACGCCGGCTCGATACGGCAGACCGCGGCCGCCGCCGACTTCCCCACCTGGGGCACCCGTTGGGCCGTGCACGCCACCGCGGACGTCGACTCGCCCTCGGTCGGAATGATCAACAAGACCGCGCCGGGGCAGGACCGGATCACCGCGGACTACCAGGTCGACACCGGCCGCAAGGTCTGCGAGGGCAGCGCCTGCTCGACGTTCATGGCGCACCTCACCGGTCCGGTCACCGGCTTCCTGAGCGTGGTCGCGGTGGACATCCCGCAGGACCGGCTGCCGGGCGTACCGGTCCAGGGCGGTGGCGGGCATCCGCAGCCGGGTGGCTCCCGCCAGGAGGCGCTCAACCGCGCCGCCACCTGGCTGACCGCCGACAACGGCGCCCAGGTCCCGTACAGCCAGGCCAAGGTCTGGAAGGACGGCTACCGGCAGGACTGCTCCGGCTATGCGTCCATGGCGCTCGGGCTGCCGACGCCGGGCACCAACACCGTGGGCCTGGCCACCGACCGCAAGCTCACCCGGCCCGTCTCGCTGGCTGAACTCAAGCCCGGTGACCTGCTCATCGACGCGGCCGGCGACAACAACAACCGGCATGTGGTGATCTTCGAGAAGTGGAACAACGATGCGCACTCCTCGTACACCGCCTTCGAGCAGCGCGGCGGCCACGGCACCGACCACCGGACGCTGACCTATGGACTTCCCGGCGGTGACGCCGAGTTCAAGCCCTACCGTCCCGTGACGTTCGGCGACTGACCCGGTCCGGGCGTGCGGTCCGCCGGAAGACCGGACGCTGTTTCACGTGAAACCTACGCGGTTTTTACGTGAAACGTCACCAACCGATCCGGGTCCGATCCGGATCGTGTAACGAGGGGTACTTCCGCCACAGGGGAGCGGAAGTACCCCTCGCGCGCGCATGTCCGCTGTGCTGGAATGCGGGACGTGCCTGGCCATCAGAACCACGCCGCCCACTCCCGTCGCAAGCCCCTGGCCCCCCTTCCCGACGAACTCTCCGGTCCGGCAAGGGACTTCGTCGCCGCCCTGCGCCGTATGCACGGTGAACTCGGCTACAGCCTCAAGGAGTTGGAGGGCCGGCTGCCCGCCAGCCGCTCGTCCCTGTCGCGCTATCTGCGCGGCCAGAGCCTGCCCGACGAACGGCTGCTGGTGCAGTGGTGCAAGCTCTCCTTCACCGGCGAGGACCGGCTGCCCGCCCTGGTCGAGCTGCTGCACCGGGCCCAGGAAGCCGCGGACGCGGGCGAGCGCGGTGAGCCGGCTGCCCAGGAGCGGGACGGGACCTCCGGCGCGGAGCACCCGGCCGGAGCCGAGGCCGCGCCGACGGCCGGTCGGCGCCGGCTGCGGCTGGTCCTCGCCGCGCTCGGGACGGCCGCCGTACTCGCCGCCGCGGCCCTGGCGGTGCCGGCACTGACCTCGTCCGGCGACGCACCGGACGCCGATGGCACCGGTGCGCGGGGGCCACAGACCGGGGCGAAGGGCACCGCATCCGCCGAGATCACCGTCCACAACGTCGAACGCGCCTGTCAGCACCGGCACACCGAGAACTGCGCACTCGCCCTGGCCCGCGACCCCTACCGGGTCTACCGGCGCTCCAACGTCGTGGGACACGTCTGGCACGGCGAGGTGCTGCGCGCGCTGTGCCGGGTCGCCAACGGGGTCACGGTCACCGACGAGGTGGGCGGGCACAGCAGCATATGGTTCCGGGTGGATCGCGCCGGGAAGCAGATGTGGGTGCCCGGCATCCGGATCCGTCCCGAACAGCTCGAAAACACCCCGCTGCCCAGCTGTCCGAACGGATCTTGAGCCTTCTCACCCCTCTGATCTGCGGCGACGCCGCACCACTACCCCGCCGGGCGAACCCGCCCTGGCGTACCGGACCGCAATCGATATCGTGGCCGTGCCATGACAGACACGCCGCATTGATCGCAGTGACCCACTGGGGGACCCACCCATGACCGCACGCCGCACCCGCCGCCGCTCCGCCGCGTACGCCGCGCTGGCCCTCGGGCTGGCCGGCTCGCTCGCGCTGACCGGCTGCAACAGCCACTCGAAGAAGTCGAAGAAGTCCTCCTCCTCGTCCTCTAAGAGCAAGAAGCGCAAGATCATCGGTGGCGGTGCGGCCGCGGCGGGGGCAGGCGCGGGGGCGGCGTCGCGCAAGCCGACCTACTGCACCACCGGCACCTCGGCGGACTTCACGTTCACCACGCGGACCAACCCGAGCCACGTGATCGTGAAGTACCACAACAGCAAGAGCCGCTCCTGCTACCTCTACAACTCGCCGATGCTGTACTTCGGCACCTCCAAGCAGCCGCTGGGCTACTTCGAGGGCCCGCCGTCGTTCGGCGACTCCCAGCGGATCGAGGTCCCGGCGCGCGGGAACGCCTACGCGAGCATCCCCACCACCAACGCCGCGGACAAGGGCACCAAGCAGAAGCTGGTGAAGATCGGCTTCATGAACGCCACGGAGCCCACCCAGCGCGGTCTGTCGACCACCGTCAATTTCTCGCAGTACGCCAGCCTGCCGTCCGTCGGCAAGACCGCCAAGGTCGGCGACTGGTACCTGACCGACAAGCTGGCCGAGATCAAGACCAACACCGGTCACTGACCGGCGGCGGTCACCGACCGTGGCGGGGGCCGCGACGGCCCCCGCCGCCGGCTACTGGGCGTCCAGCCCCGCCAGGACGAGCCCCAGCCGGGCCACCCCGTCCTCGGCGACCTCGACCGGAACGCCCCAGTCCTGCTGGTGCACATGGCAGGCGGGGTACTCGATGTCCGGGGCGTCGTCGCAGGACGCCGCCATCGCCGAGACGTGCAGCACGCCCTCGGGCACACCCTCCGCGAGCACCAGGTCCCGCGCGAGGTCGGTGCCCGCGCCCGCGCCCTCGGCGAGCAGCTCCGGCGGTGTCGCGCTCACCAGCAGCCGAGTCGAGGGGCCGTAGCGGGTGTCGAGCTTCTGGCCCGCGGGGGCCTGGAAGACCACCTCCAGCCGCAGCGCGCCCGGGGCGACCGCGGTGGCCGCGCGCTGGGTGCGATGCGCCACCGACTCGACGCGTACCGCCTCCTCCGGCAGCCGCAACCGGGTCAGTCGGTGCCGCGCCGACTCCACCACGACGATGTCGTCGTCCACGAGGACCGCGGCGGACGGCTCGCGCAGATCCGTCGCCAGCGTCGTGACCTCGCCGCTCGCGGGATCGTAGCGGCGCAGCGCGTGGTTGTAGGTGTCCGCGACGGCGACCGAACCGTCGGGCAGCGCGGTCACGCCCAGCGGATGCTGCAGCAGCGCCTGACCGGCGGCGCCGTCGCGGTGCCCGAAGTCGAACAGGCCGGTGCCGACGGCCGTACGGATGACATAGCCGCCGCCGTCACCGTCTTCGGCGCGCTCCGCCCAGCGCACCGCGCTGGTCTCCGAGTCCGCGATCCACAGCCGGTCGCCGGCCGCCGCAAGCCCGGACGGCTGGGCGAACCAGGCCTCGGCCGCCGGGCCGTCCACCAGACCCTCGTTGGTCGTGCCGGCCGCGACCTCGACCGTGCCGGTGGCCGGGTCGTACGTCCACAGCTGGTGCACCCCGGCCATCGCGATCCACAACCGGTCCTGCCACCAGGCGATGTCCCAGGGCGAGGAGAGCGCCACCTCGCGGGCCGGACCCGAGGTCGGTGAGCCCTGCCACCACTGCTTGCCGGTGCCGGCCACGGTCTCCAGCGCACCGGTGGCCGGATCGAAGACGCGGATGGCGTGGTTGACGGTGTCCGCCACGGCCACCCGTCCGTCGGGCAGCAGCGCCAGGCCCTGCGGCTCGTTGAAGGAGTCCGGCGTCAGACCGCGTGCGCCGCTGCCGATCCGGCGCAGCACCCGCTCGCCGTCCGCCGCCAGCTCCACCAGCTGGTGGCGGGTGGTGTCCGAGACGAGGAAGCCGCCGTCCGGCAGCCGCACCGCCTTGCCGGGGAAGCGCAGATCGGTGGCGACCGGCTCCGGCGGCACATAGGGGCCGTCGCCGCGCCGCAGCGTGCCCTTCGCCTCGTGCTCGGCCTCCAGCTCCTCGACGAGCTTGGCGAGGGCGTGCGCATGGCCCTCGCCGGCGTGCTGGGCGACGACATACCCCTCGGGGTCGATCACCACCAGCGTCGGCCAGGCCCGGACCGCGTACTGCTTCCAGGTGGCGAGCTCGGGGTCGTCCAGCACCGGATGCTCGACGCCGTAGCGCTCGACGGCGTCCACCACCGCCTGGTGCTCGGCCTCGTGCACGAACTTCGGGGAGTGCACCCCGATGATCACCAAGGTGTCGCGGTGCCGCTCCTCCAGCTCCCGCAGCTCGTCCAGGACATGCAGACAGTTCACACAGCAGAACGTCCAGAAGTCCAGGACGACAATGCGTCCTCGCAGGTCGGAGAGGGTCAGTTCGTTGTTTCCGGTGTTCAGCCAGCCGCCCTTGCCGATCAGCTCGGGGGCCCGGACGCGCGCACGTGAAGCCATGTGGACATTCAACGTCACTCCGGTGCCCGCACATTCCGCAGGGGCGCCGGGGAACACCTCAGCCATGCAGCCATCCCCCGGGGCCGAGCCCCCGCGCTCCCGCAAGTACCTCGTACGCGACCGGATCTTCGGCATCGGCGACGACTACTGGATCGAGGACGAGCACGGGCGGCACGCCTTCCTCGTGGACGGCAAGGCACTGCGACTGCGCGAGACCTTCGAGCTGAAGGACCCCGAGCGGCGGGTGCTGATCACCATCCGCAAGAAGATGCTGGCCCTGCGCGACACCATGACGATCGAGCGGGACGACGCGGCGCTGGCCACCATCAGACGCAAGCGGCTCTCGCTGCTGCGCAACCACTACCGGGTCGAGCTGGTGGACGGCACCCACCTGGATGTCAGCGGCAAGATCCTGGACCGGGAGTTCGCGATCGAGTACGACGGCGAGCTGCTCGCCGAGATCTCGCGGCGCTGGCTGACCGTGCGCGACACGTATGCGGTCAATGTCGTACGGGACGACGCGGATCCGGCGCTGCTGATCGCCCTCGCGGTCTGTGTGATCCGGCTGGCGGAGCGGGAGCGCGGGGAGGACTGAGCGGCGGGCGCCGAAACCGTGGGCCGCAGCCCTCAACGACCGTGGCACATCCGCCTACGATGGTCCCCCGAAAGCACTGCCGGGGTGCCCGTGCGCAGCGTAACTTAACTGCACAGACAGCATGCCCGCGTACGAACCGTCCGAGGGGTCCCGTGACCGTCCATCCCAGCCTTCAGTCCTCCATCGATGCCTGGACTCACTCCATAGAAGCGATAACCGAGCTGGTGACCCCGCTCGTCGAGGGCGAGTGGAACAGGGCGACGTGCCTCCCAGGGTGGTCCGTTCGCGATGTGGTCTCCCACATCATCGGCCTGGAATGCGAGATGCTGGGCGACCCTCGGCCGATCCACACGCTGCCGCGGGACCTCTACCACGTGCGCAGCGAGTCGGCGCGCCGCATGGAGGTGCAGGTCGACGTCCGCCGGCACCACACCGGGCCGGAGATGGTCAGCGAACTCGAATACACCGTGATCCGCCGGTCCCGTCAGCTGCGCAACGAGTCCCGCCAGCCGGACGCCGTGGTGCGCAGCCCCCTCGGCGAGGAGCGGTCGCTGGAATTCGTGCTCCAGCAGCGTGCGTTCGACGTCTGGGTCCATGAGCAGGACCTGCGCCGGGCGCTCGGCAAGCCCGGCAACCTCGACTCCCCCGGCGCGCATGTCACGCGCGATCTGCTGGTGAAGGTGCTGCCCGGCGTCGTCGCCAAGAGGGCCCAGGCGCCCGCCGATTCGGCGGTGGTCTTCGACGTCAGCGGACCGCTGGAGTTCCTGCGCACGGTCCGCGTCGACGCCGAGGGCAAGGCCACCATCGACGGCAGCGTCTCCCTCGGCCCGACCGTGACGTTCGCCCTGGACTGGGACACCTTCCACCAGCTGGCCTGCGGCCGGGTCCGGCCGGCGGCCGTCGCCGAGCAGGTCAAGATCGACGGTGACGATCAGCTGGCCGAGGCGATCCTGAACAACCTCGCGGTCACGCCGTAGCGCAGACCGGGAGACGGGCGGGGGCGTCCCGGCGGTGATGTTTCACGTGAAACAGCCCCCGCCACCACCTCACGCCGGGACGTGGACCGCCTCGACCCGGCTGACGACCAGCCGCTCACGCTCACGCCGGGCCGCGCTGCCGCGCAGCCGGAGGATCTGGCAGACGCCCACCGCCTCCAGGACGAAGATCGAGGCGAGGGCGATCCGGTAGTTGTCACCGGTCGCGTCCAGCAGGACGCCCACGGCCAGCAGCGTCGTCATCGACGCGGTGAAGCCGCCCATGTTGACGATGCCGGAGGCGGTGCCCTGGCGCTCGGGCGGATTGGCGGGCCGGGCGAAGTCAAAGCCGATCATCGAAGCCGGACCGCAGGCCCCCAGCACCGCGCACAGCACGATCAGCAGCCACATCGGCGCATGATCGGCCGGCCAGGACAGCACGATCGCCCACATCAGGGCGGTGGCGCCGACGGTGCCCAGGGCGAGCGGCATGCGTGCGGCGTGGTGGCGGGCGATGACCTGGCCGTAGACCAGTCCCACCGCCATGTTGGAGAGCACCACGAGGGTGAGCAGCTCACCGGCGGTGCCACGGGTCAGGCCCTGTGCCTCGACGAGGAACGGCAGGCCCCACAGCAGCAGAAACACCATCGCGGGGAACTGGGTGGTGAAGTGCACCCACATCCCCAGCCGGGTGCCCGGCTCCCGCCAGGCGTCCGCGATCTGCCGGCGCACGAACCCGGCGCCGGTGTGCTCGGCGGGCGCCGGCGGCGGCTCGAAGCCCTCCGGGTGGTCCTTGAGGAAGAGCAGCAGCAGGATCAGCACGAGGACACCGCCGGCCGCGCTGGCGGCGAACGTCGGGGTCCAGCCGAAGGTGTGCAGGAAGCGGGCGAGGACGAGGGTGGAGACCAGGTTGCCCGCCATCCCGACCAGCGCGGCGATCTGCGCGATCATCGGGCCCCGGCGGGACGGGAACCAGCGGGCACCCAGCCGCAGCACGCTGATGAAGGTCATCGCGTCACCGCAGCCGAGCAGCGCACGCGAGCCCAGCGCCATGGGATACGACGCGGAGAGCGCGAAGCCGAACTGGCCGACGGTGTAGAGCACGACGCCGAGGGTCAGCACCTTCTTGGCGCCGAGCCGGTCGACCATCAGACCGACGGGTATCTGCATCCCCGCGTACACCAGCAGCTGGAGGATGGAGAACGTCGACAGCGCCGAGGCGTTGATGTGGAAGCGCTCGGCGGCGTCCAGGCCGGCCACGCCGAGGCTGGTGCGGTAGGTGATCGCGACGAAGTAGACCGCGACGCCGATGCCCCAGACCGCCATGGCCTTACGGCCGCCGGGCGGGTCCAGGGGCAGCGGACGGACGGGGCCGCCGCCTATGCCGGAGCCACCGGCGCTCTCCGGTCCGCCGGTGCCGCCGCTCATCGCACGTCTCCCTGTGCGAGGTTGCGGACCCAGCTGACGTGGCGGTGCACGGCGTCGGTCGCGGCGGTCGCGTCACCGGCGCGCAGCGCCTGGAGGATCTCCGCGTGCTCGGCGATGTTCTTGGCGATCCGGTCGGGGTGGGCGTGCATGACCGCCACGCCCATCCGCAGCTGGCGGTCGCGCAGCTGCTCGTAGAGCCGGTCCAGGATCTGGTTGCCGGCGCTGCGCACGATGGCGGCGTGGAAGGCACGGTCGGTGACGGAGACGGCGGCCAGATCGCCGGCCGCGGCCTGCTCCCGCATCGTCTCCAGCAGCTCGGTCAGCTCACCGAGCAGCGGCTCGCCGGCGGGCACCGCCTTGGCCGCGGCGTGTTTCTCCACCAGCAGCCGGGTCTCGACGACATCGGCGATCTCCTGCGCGGAGACCGGAAGCACCAGCGCGCCCTTCTTCGGATAGAGCTTGATCAGCCCCTCGACCTCCAGCCGCAGCAGCGCCTCGCGCACCGGTGTGCGCGAGACCCCCACCGCGTCGGCCAGCTCGCCTTCGGTGAGCAGCATCCCGCCCTCGTAGCGGCGGTCCAGGACGGCGTCCTTGATGTGCGCATAGACCCGCTCGGCGGCGGGCGGCTGCTTGACGGCGGGTTCGGTGGCGGGGGCGGTGGGTGCGGACGCGGAGGGCATGCGCACAGGATAGATACAACAGGTATGCGTCCGACACCCGGTCCCGCGATGCGGACGATCACGAGGGCATTTGTCCAGGTAGCGGACCCATTGAGCCCTGCTCTGCAGCCGGTCGGCCGGGATGGGACCGCGTCCGTCAGCCCGGCATCCGTCCCTGCGCGACCAGCCGGTCCACCACCTGCGAGTGGGCGGGAGCACAGCGCTCACGCGCCTCCCGGCGGTCGAACCAGGCGTACTCGGCGATCTCCCGGCCCGGGACCGGTGCGATGTCCTGGGGCCCTCCGGTGAAACAGGTCATGTGCAGCCGGCGGCCGTTCTTGCCGTGCGCGACGTCATGGATGACGAACGCCTCCGACAGCTCCTCGGCGGGCACCACCAGCCCCAGCTCCTCGGAGAGCTCGCGCGACAGCGCCTCACGGGCGGTCTCCCCGGGCTCGTACTTGCCGCCCGGGAGGTAGAACGTGTCGTTCCCCCGCGTCCGTACGCTCAGCAGCCGCCCCTCGCGCAGATGCAGCCAGCCCACCGACCGCAGTGGCGCGACCCGCTCCAGGGCGATCAGCGGATGGCCGGTCTCCTCGTCCACCCGCCGCCCCCGCTCGGCGAAACCGAGGTGCGCGTAGAAGCGGCGGGCGCGGGCGTTGCCCTCGAAGACCTCCAGGGCCAGCGCGCCGTGCCGCGCCGCCGCATGCTCGATCAACTGGCGTCCGGTGCCACCGCCTTGGGCCTCCGGAGCCACGAACAACCCGCCGACCTCGGCGCCGGGCCCGTCCTCCGTGCACTCCCCGCGCCCGTCCGGCAGGATCCCGAGGAGGCCGACGACGGTGCCGTCACGCTCGGCCACCCAGTTCTCCGCCTGGACGAGGTACACCTCGCGGAGGACCCGGGCCCGTTCGCCTGCGCCCTCTCCCTCGATGAAGGGGTGCGCCTGCCGTGCGGCCCGCGCCCACAGATCGGTGACAACGTCCTGGTCGGAGGCCCGATAGCGCCGGATGATCATGTCGTTGGTCATTTCGCCGACCGTAGACAGCCCGGTCGGCAGCGGCAAACCCTTTCCGGCGCCGCGGCCCGCCGCCGCCCTCGGGAGGGGGACCGGAGGGGGACGTAGGGTCCACCTAAAGTCTGACGCGAGTCCGTACCTGGCGCGTACGGATCGGCCCGAATCCCATGGGTGAATGGAGGCATGGAGCCGGGGAGGCTCCGACACTCAAGGGGAGTTGACCATGCAGCCCAGGACGAACGCCGGCCGCCGGACGCGGAACACCGTCGTACTGGCATTGATCGTCGCCAGCCTGTGGGCGGGTTTCACGCTGACGCGGGGCGCCGCGCACGCCGACGAGTCCGGCCCGACCGGTCCGGTGGCGCACTTCAGCCGCGCCGTGGAGCTCATCCGGGGCTGACCACCCCGGACAACGCCGGAGCGAGCCGCCGAGCCGGCCTCAGGCACCGTTTCACGTGAAACTGGGCCGGGGGGCGGTTTAACGGATAACAACCCCCGCCCCGCCCCAAACGCCGGCCCGCTAAACCCCCCCTGATGAACCCCCTGGGGCGCGGCACCCACCCCCCCACAAACCCCGGCAGCATTG